>JAUXNR010000191.1 GCA_030682755.1 Flavobacterium sp. | reverse complement strand
TACTTAATAGATTTTCTACTTCAATTTGGATTTTTTCGGGTCTTCTTGCAGGGTTGTAAAGTGAAGGATTTCTTGTCATCACAACTAATGTAGCAATTTCTTCTTTATTCAGCTCATTCAGTTCTTTCTTGAAATAGAAATTTGCAGCATTTTTGACTCCTATTTGTCCATTAACAAAATCAGCCCTTTTTAGCATAAAAATCAATTGTTGTTTGGATGAAGTTTCCTTTTCAATTTTCGTAGCTAATGACAATTCCAAATTTAATATTTTGGGTAAAATTCTGTTATTTCTTTTAGGAATAAACATCATTCTTGATATCCAAATACTTACTGGTGGATTAGAATTTGAGGAATACAAAGAATTAGTTAAATATTTAAAGGCTCCGCTTTCTAGGGAATAATTAGTATCTATATTATACAATTCATAAAATAAATTGGGAAGATTTTCGGCTTGTTTAATTTCTTTTATATAAGGTTCGATTTCGTTATTTGTAAAATCAAGTCTCCAAGTACTCGTAATTAAAATATAAAAAATCAAAATAATCAATGAAAATGATAAAAAGATATTTCGAAAAACCTTAATTAGTCTTGTCATTTTATAACTATTCTATTTAAAAATTTAAACAGGAAAATCTTAATAATTAAAAAGTATAATTCTTCTTAACTCATTTTTTCACCGCTTTCACTTCCAAAACCGTAACCATTTTACTTTGCTTATTTCCCCACGAATTCATGATATAATTCATCACATCTGCCACTTCCTCATCAGTCAAACCCATAGGCGGCATCATGCCGTTATAAATTTTCCCATTTACTGTTATAGGACCTGATTGACCGTATTTTACTGCGTGAATACTTTCTTTTCGATTGTTTAATAACCAATCTGAACCGGCTAAAGGTGGCACAGTTTCATTGCCTTTTCCATTTCCAAGATGACATTGAATGCAAAAATCGGCATAAACTTCATTACCGCGTTGAATGCTTTTTGTCAACTCATTATTTGATTGATTTAAGGGTTGATAAGATGAATTTTCATCTCCAAAAATCAAACTTACAATGGTTACAATTACTAAATAAAATCCTTTCATTATTTTTTTGGTACAATTTTGATGATTCCTTTTCCTTCCACTGCCATATAAATGTAACCATCAGGACCTTGTTTTACATCACGCAATCTGCCAATATCTGTTCCTATTTTTTGACGACCAATCACTTTTTCGCCATCTAATTTAACCAACTCCAAATATTGAAAAACCAGGGAACCAACTAACAAGTGTCCTTTCCAATTTGGATAAACATCACCCGTAACAAATGTCATTCCGCTCGGAGCAATAGATGGAATCCAATAATAAAGTGGTTGTTCCATTCCTTCTTTTTCCGTTAGATTCGAAATAATTGAACCGTTGTAGTCAATTCCGTAAGTGATAACCGGCCAACCATAATTGGCTGCTTTTTTAATAATATTGATTTCATCACCACCTCTTGGTCCGTGTTCATGTGTCCAAATTTTTCCAGTAACGGGATGCTTTGTCATACCTTGTGGATTTCTGTGACCATATGAAAAAACAGCTTCTTTTGCATCTTTTTGTCCAACAAACGGATTGTCTGCCGGAATTCTTCCATCATCATGCAAACGATACACTTTTCCGCCATCGCGAGTAATATCTTGTGGATTTTCCGGATGATTACCGCGATCACCTATTGTGAAATACAGATACCCTTCGTTATCAAAAGTAATTCTTGAACCAAAATGATGACCTCTAGTTGTATTTGGTGTTGCTTTATAAAGTGTTTGAATTTGAGTTAAGCTTTGTCCTTCTAATTTAGCACGAACAAGTTGTGTGTGTGCTCCTTTTTCTTCCCCTTCTTCTGAGGAGTAAGTGATATAAATCCATCCGTTTTTATCATAATTTGGATGAACGGTGATATCTAACAATCCGCCTTGACCTCTTGCTACCACTTTTGGCACATTTGAAATTTCTGTTTTTGTTTTATTTTTAATGTGATAAATTGCTCCTGATCTTTCAGTTACCAACATTGAACCATCGGGTAACCAAGTCATTCCCCATGGAATAGTAATTCCCGAAGCAACTGTTTCAAAAGTGTAATTCACCACTTCCGGCTGAAGAACAACATCATTCTGTTTTTCTTGGGCTTTACAACTGGAAAGTGTAAAAAGTAGCAGTAAAATAATTGGTCGTATCATAATTTATTTTTTTTAAAAATACGTAAAATTGAAAAGAACAAATCCTAAAATTAAGCTAAAACTGAAATTAGAACGGATAACCAATGGCTAAATTGAATATCAAATTTTCTTTTCTCCAGCTACTGCTTCCAAAATTTATATCATCCAAAACCCAACGTTGACCGTCCGGCAAATAGGGTTTTCGGATAGGAAAAGCAAAGTCAGTTCGCAGTACTAAAAATGAAAAATCAAAACGAAGTCCGACTCCGGTTCCAACAGCCAATTCATTTAAAAAATCTTTTGAAAACTTAGAACCCGGTTTGTCCACATTGTCATCCATCAACCAAATATTTCCGGCATCGATGAAGACCGCTCCTTTGATAAAATTATAAATTTTAGCTCGATATTCAGTATTGAATTCCAATTTCACATCACCTGATTCATCGGGTAAAAAAACGCCTGCATTAAGTGTATTATCGTAAGTTCCCGGACCGATGGAACGAGCTCTAAACGCACGAATACTATTGGTGCCACCAATAAAAAACTGCTTAATAAATGGCATTTCTTCTGAATTTCCGTAGGCAAATCCGGCTCCAATAATGAATCGACTGGCCAATTGTGATTCTTTTCCTAACTTCAAATAATGACGAAATTCATTCTCAATTTTGACAAATTGACTAAATGGGACATTAAAAATTTCTACTTGCTTGTCATTTTTTACATCGGCTCTAGTTAACAAACCTGAAATATTTCCTGAAAAATCAACACTTCCTTTGTAATAAAATGTGTTTTTCCTTCTTCGTTGCATCTTATTGGTATAGGTGAACGAATATGTTGGTCCGAAAATTAATTGCTTTTCAATAATTCGCTCCAAGGTTGGATTAATGGCAATTTGATCTTGATACAATTGTGTCACGTTTTGCGGACTTGTATACGTGATTTCAGATACCGTCAGTTGGTGTTCTTTCCGCTCATTTTCTTTCCACAAATAACCAAATGAACCTTTGAAGGTTTGAAGAGAATACAACTTACTTCGTTGTTGAAATTCATAACCCAAAGTTGCTTTTGTTCTTGGCACAAAACCACTAGCCGATTCAAATTTAAACGGAGCAATTATTCTTGGCCAAACCAAACTGGCTTCGGTTCCAACTCTATAAACATTAAAACCATTATTTTGTCCGGAAACTTGTACTTCCATTCCACCAAAAGCGGAAATGGTAAGTAATTCTGCACCTTTAAAGGTATTTCTGTTACTCCAGTTTATATTTAATTCTGTTCCGGTATAATTGGCTGAATTGGTTTTTGCCAACAATTCCGTTCGAATGGATTTTTTTGGCATTGGTGTTAAATAATAATAGGTATTCAAATAATTTCCAGTAGTATCGGCTACTTTAAATTCATTTTTTACAAACTTAAAAGTTCCCATACTTACTAATCTATTTAATGATAAATTATGGTCTGTTCGATTGTATAAATCATTTTTTTGGAAATATAACGTTCGATCGAAAATACGAGGTTCAAATAAATTTTCAGGATCAATAATCGTAAAATCATTGTGCCGTACAACAGAATCAGAGGCTGTTCGGATACTATCATTTTGAATGGTATAATTCGGATAAACCACAATATCTTTTATACGAAATTGCTTCTTTGCCAAATCCAGTGTTTCATCTTTAACTTTTAAAAACAAATCCACTTGATGCGGAGCCACCGTTGTGTCAGCTTGAATCAATAAATAATCGGCATTGAAATAATAATATCCTTTTTCTTTCAAACGGGAATCGATTCGAATTCGTTCTTCTTTTATCGCTTCTAAGCTATAACCTCGCTTCGGACGTAACCGACTTCTTCGTGTTGCATCTCTGATATCCTTTGCTAATTGAGTGGAATCATTCGGAAAAGAGACATTTCTAATGATATACTGTTTTTTGGGTGTAACGGTGTAAAGTACACTGGCTTTTTTATTTCTTCTGATAGAATCCGAAATCGTCACAGCATTAAAATAACCACTATTTTCAACATAATTCTGTATAACATCTTGATTATATTGTCGATCTACCTGACTAAATAAAACCGGTGCTTCGCCAACTGTATTTCTCAACCAATGACGAAATCCTTTTTCTTTTTTGGGTTCGCCGGCTATGTTATAAAAATATAATTTTGGCTTTAATCCTAGGATAGAAGAATTTGGTTTGGGGCGAAGTAATTCTTCTAACTGCGATTTTAATTCTTTTTTTTCGCTTTTGGAAATACTGTCACCTTCCACTTTTACTTTTGCTCCGGTATATAACAATTCGCCTTCTGGCAAAAAACGGGTATTGCTGCAAGAAGCCAAAAATGCAATCAGGGAAAAAATATATAATTTATTCAAATTTTTCATGGTTTACTTTTTTGAATTTTCTTCTTTTTTCTTTCCAAAAATCTCTCTGAATTTATTATAATCAATCGTGATAATAAACGCTACTCCTGTTTCCACTACTTCACCCAATAAAGCCACTTGGTATAAATTTTTTCGATAGGCTTTTACCCGATAACGACCATCTTTAGACAACTGATATTCAGCCGAAATGTCGCCTGCAATATTAGATGCATCTTGGTTTTCTTGCTGTGGTCCTTCCAATCCGAAACTGCTTCCTACCGTAATTTTTAGACGATCATCTAATAATTTTTTGGAAAGAGCCACATTCAAATCGGTTCGGGTTTCTCGTTGTCCGGTTGTGAAATCATCAGATGAATCCAAATCAAATTCCAATTCAACACCTTTTATAATATCTCCCGCTAAGTTGTTTAATTGTTGTGATAAAATTTTACTGGCACTTTCTCTGGCTAACGAAGAAGCTGATGGCCCTGATTGAGCAAAAGGATTTTCACCCACAAAACGATTCAATAAAAGCAAAGCAAAAACCTGTTTATTCAATTCATCAGGTTGCTGACGTAGTTGTGCTAATTTAGCTTGCGTCATATTTATAATGTCAGCAGAAACACTATTATTTCCATCAGGAAGTACGATATTAAATGAAATATCTGGTTTCATCAATTCGCCTGTCATAATCAATTCGGTTTCAAACGGAATGCGTTGTAAATACCGATTTCTTACTTCTGTTGTAACCTGACCCAACTGATCACTAACCAAATCCAATGGAGAGGTTTCAGTTTTATAAATGGCTGTAATATTAATATTGGCCGAAGTTGGTTCACCCGTCCAAAGTATATAACTTCCGCTTTTGATGTCAAACTTTCGTTTAATTAAATTAAAACTCATTTCATAACTCCCTTCAGTAAACTCATATCTTCCCGTCAAAGTTGTTTTTCCGGAAGGATCAATTCCACCATTCAATTGAGCTTGACCTTTTAATTTTAAGAAATCTCCATTTGCTTTATCGATAATGATAGAAAATTCAGCCTCTTTATCAATTTCGATGTTGACTGAAGCTAGAATGCCACGAATGGAGCTTGTATTTAGCGAATCTCTCAACGCTAAAGAATCATCAAATAATTTCACCGTATTCGGATCTATGAATTCCACAATTCCTTCACGATCAGCAATGGAAGGGTCGGATTGCGGTAAAACCACCGTAAATTTTGTGTCTTTATTGACCTTTAAACTTCCATTCACAACCGGACTATTCAAATCACCTCTAATGTTTAGTCTTGTATCGATATACAATTCACCATAATACAAATCACTGTCTTTTGCAGTGGAATTAATGGCCTTGAAATTATCGGCTACAACAGCTAAATCAAATCTAAAATCTTGAAAAGTGGAAGTCAAAATTCTTCCGTTAATATTCAAATCATTGTTTTTTTCATCTTTAATTCCAAAATTGTCAAACACGATGGATTCTCCGGTAAATTTGATTTGATCATTAATAGATTTAAAACTTGAATTAAGAGAAGTTACTTTAAATCCGATGTCATTAAAATCTAACGTTCCAACTACCTTTGGTTTATCTACGTTGCCAGAAATATTAAAATTTCCGGTAAAAAAACCTTTTCCATTTATCAAGTTACCCATGGTGAAACCTTGAATACTTTTTAAATTCAATCGGTCGATTGCTAATTTCATGTCAAAACTACTGTCGCTAGTGCGATAATAACCATTCAAATCCACTTTGTTTTCTTGGCTTGTAATGGAAACTTCTGCATTGAAAGTAGAAGCCGTTTCATTATTCACTTTCAATTTAACATCACCAACAGTATCTTTTCTGAACGTAAAATTTTCAATCGATAAATCGGAAGTAAAAATTGGCGTTGAATTGATGTTTCTTACATTCGCATTCCCGTTGATTTTTCCGGTCATTTCCAACTGACTTTGTTGAGCGAAACTGGTCAAGGTTTCAATCTCAAAATTTTCAAAATCGATTGCAATGGGAGCATTCATATCGCTCGTTTCCGATTGAATAGTTAACTTATTTTCGCCTTTGGAAAGATCAAAATTGGAGGCATTAACTCCTTGTTGTCCAAAACGAATGAGATTATCGGCCGCCAATTGCCATTCATTATAATTTAAAATCAACTTTTCAGAATCTAAACTCACTTCGTTGATACCGTTTTTGGCTTCTAATGTTCCGGCTAAATAATAACGTTCTTCGTCTTTCGCATCGAGCAATTGTAAAGTATAATCAACCACATTGTTTTCAACTTTTCCTTTTACAATCGTGTGCGGAATTTGAAATTGTTCACTCTGAATGTCATCCACTTCTAAATTATATACCAATGCATTTTCTTCTGTATTCAAATCGATTACAGCATTGGAAACCGTAATTTTTCCATATTTTACTAATGGAATTTTGCCTTTCACAATGATAGAATCGTTCACAGTATTGTATCTTCCATCGATAGAAATCGGTTCTAAACCGTTTAAATCAGGAACCATTTTTTGTAACATTGGTGTGTTTTTTACGGCTACATTAAAAGTGAATTGTTGTTCTTCTGCGTTTTCAGTTGGCGTAGTTTCAGAAGTTTTATAATATTTTTGAATAGAATTTGAAAGAGATTCGCCAATTTTTGATAATTTATATTTTCCTAAAATGGCGGCATCTACAAATTGAGATTGGAGTTTTATACTATTATTTTCAGCGGTTGATACTGCCGAAATTTTAATGGAATCAAGAGCAAATTGTTCTTTTTCGTTGGCTACAATAAATTTGTGCAAAAACACTTCGCCATTCAGAAAATCAATGTCTGTGGATGCCATATCGGCTTCAACAATTCCTTTGAAACGGAATGGTTTTTCCATAAAATTGAGTTTTTCTAAATCCACCATTTCCAAATTCAACTTCAATTTTCCGGTTGGATATTCGGTTTTAAAACTTCCAGATGCAATTCCGTCAAACGTGATATTTGGATCTTGACTGGCGGTTGTGATTTCAAAATCGCCATTTTGAATTGCTCCTTTTAATGAAACATTTTGGTACGTATAAGAATTGAAAGTCGCTTTGACCACCTCTAAATTAGCATCAGCAGAAGCGGTTTTGGGCTCTAAACCAACACCTTTTACATCCGCTTTTAAAGTTAATTTTCCGATGGAATCGTTTTTAATTAATTTACCTAAATCAAGTTCTGTCAAATCGATTTTTGCATCATACTGTTCGTTTCCTTTTTTGGATTGATCAAAAAGAGCGACCACTTTTGCATCGCCAAAACTGCTTTTTAAATTCAAATTGGTTGAAAAATCATTAATTAAACCTTTGAAATTTCCATTCAATTGAAAGGTCGATGGAAGTTGAATTGTATTCGGAATTGTGTTTGGTGGAACAAAACCCAACACATCTTTTTCTGTTGATTGAAATTGATCTATCGCAAGATCAAAATACGTTTTTTCAATATCGGGCATGCCAACAATGCTTCCTGAAAGCGACGCATTTGTTTGACCAATTCCGCTGATGTCAAAAAATGGAATCTGAAGATTGCTTACTTTTCCTGAAAGTTCTGTATTTAAAAGCAAAATAGCGTTTGGATGACTTTTAAACGGATTATCCTGAGCCAATTGCGGTGCAAAAAGCAACAAATCCTGAAAGGCAATTTTGGTTTGTAAAAGTTTTGCATTGATGGCAATTTCTCCCGGATTTTCACCCATTGATTCCAATGATGGAAAACCTAAAATCAACCTGTTTTTTATTTCCGTTTGTGGTGTTTTGATGAATAATTTTTCAAGTGAAATAGCGGTTGGTGTCATCTTGAAATCGGTTGAAAATGATTGAATTTCTAAACCGCTTTTATCGTTGACTTGAAATGAATTTATGTTGGCTTTCGTTAAATCTGTTGAATAAAAAATTTGCGAAGCATTTAAATGTAAATCTTTTAAATCAAGGTGTTTATAATCAATTCCTTTGGCAATTGGTGCTGATTTTTCATCATCAAATTGAAAATCTAATTTTTCAACATCAATTTTGTCGAGTTTTATTTTCCAATTGTTCGAGGTGATTTCGGTTGATGGCTCTTTGGTTACTTGTTCTTCGGTTTTTCCGAAAGCGAGATTGGCTTTGGTTTGTTTTAAATTAAGTGAAGCAATGTCGATAAATTGTTTTTGTAAATCAATTTCATTAAAACTTACCAGTAATTTTTGAAATGCTAATCCGGTTTTTAATTGATTGGATTCACTTTCAAAACGAATGTCGATTTTTCCTAAATCGACTTCGCCTATTTTTAATTTTAGATTGGGTTCGTTTTTGGCATCTTCTACAACTTCTTCTGTGTTTTGCAACACTTGTGCGATGCCTTGTTTTAATTGAAGTGTTAAACCATCAATTTCGATTTTTGGTACTTCGAAATCTAGATTTTCTAAATCGAAGGTTTTGATTCGTGTGTTGAAATGACCTAAGTTGAGCTTGAAATCATTTTGGGTTAACGCATCTTTAAAGTCGAAACGAATGTTGTTTAAATTGATTTTATCCAAAAGAATTTCAGTTGGTTTTGATTCTTCTTTGGGTTCTTCGGAAGCGAAGGCTTTAATGATGTAATCAAAATTAAATTCGCCTTTGTCATTTCTGTTGATGTTGGAAACGATTCCGGTTAGTTCAATATTTTCTATTTCAACTTTGCTTCGGATGAGTTTGAATAAGCTGATGTTAACCAAGATTTTTTCGCCATATAAAAGCGTGTCTTTTTTTTGATCTTGGAAATAAATCCCTTCAAGAATGACATTTTTAGGCAAACCTATTTCTATTCTGTCAATGGAAACTTTGGTTTTTATCTTGTCTTCAAGATAAGTAACGGCTTTGTCTTTTACAAAATTTTGAATGGCTGGAACTTGCAACAAAATGACCAATAGCAAAAAAACAAACACAAAGGAACCTAGAATCCAGAGAAAAATTTTTACTCCTTTTTTTAAGTTCTTTTTCAAAGTGTACTGTTTTGGTTAAAATTAGTTTTTTGTTGAAATTCTAATGTCAAAAAATGAAAATCCTTACAAAGGTAATTCTCTACTAATGAAAGTGCTTATATTTTAACGCTGATTTGTTATAGAATTGCCATATTTTGTAATGGAATGGTTTGATAGCACAGTTTCCGCCAGGGATAGCAGCGAAAATCCCGGAGAGCCAAAACCCAAAAAAACTTGCCGCAAAAAAGCGACCAATCCCGATAGCTATCGGGACTCTTTTTGTGGCTTAGTTTTTTGGGGTTTGGCTTGAGGAATTGTAGCGAAAAGCCCTTAGTGCGGCCAAAAATTACTCTTCTGATTTTAGCAAATCGTGATACATTTTGATATTGTCTTTTACTTTGTCTTCGAGCTCCGGTTCTTTGATGTCGGTATATTTTTGAAGTTCTTCGAGAATTGTTTTTGCCACGATATAGCGAGCGGTTTCTTTGTTGTCTGCCGGCACGATATACCAAGGTGCGTGCGGTTTTGAGGTGCGATTGATGGCCTCTTCGTAGCAATTTTGATAGTCGTTCCAAAAACCTCTTTCTTTGATGTCGCCGGGTGAAAATTTCCAGTTGTGTTTCTCGGTTTCGAGTCGGCGAAGAAGGCGTTGACGTTGCTCTTCTTTACTGAGATGAAGGTAGAATTTGAGGATGATTACGCCGTTTGAAGCGATGTGTTTTTCGAATGCGTTGATGCTTTCGAATCGGTTTTCCCAGAATTCGGGTGTGATATCCTCTACATTTTCGATGCCGGGAATGTTTTCGTTGAGAATGTATTCGGGATGAACGCGAGTTACGAGTACGTTTTCATAATGCGTTCGGTTGAAAACGGCGAATTTTCCTTTTTCGGGAAGTGCAATGTAATGCCGCCACAAATAATCGTGTTCCAACTCTGTTGAATTGGGTGTTTTAAAACTGTGCACCACCACACCGCGAGCGTTAAATTCTTTAAAAACTTCGCGAATGAGGCTGTCTTTTCCGGCAGTATCCATTCCTTGAAGACAGATTAAAACGCCGTAACGATTGTGAGCATACATTATGTCTTGAAGCTTACTCAATTTTTCACGCACTTTTTGAATCTCTTTTTCTTTTTTCTTTTCTGAAGTTTCAACATCAAAAAAAGTTGGAACATCTTTGAGATGAATTGGTGCCGCAACTTTAAATTGATCCGGATTAATGGTTTTCATAGTAAAACAAATTATAATGTTTAAATTTATACCAAAATACAAAAAATTATGCAG
>JAUXNR010000182.1 GCA_030682755.1 Flavobacterium sp. | reverse complement strand
TTTGTAGCTGATTGCGGGAAATTCCTTGAATATGTTGCATGTTTAAAAATACAACAATTCAATTTTTCTTACAAGTTTTTTAGTATATTTGTTAATGGGATTGTGAGGTTTTTTCACAGTCTGACGTTATGCGGCAGCTTAAAAAACGACAGTAACCAAAGAAAATAATGGCAGTATTAAATCAGTTTCAACATTACTCACAAGGAGAAAATACAGTGACGAACAATGTCCTTTTGATGTTGTCAAACCTTTATGAAATAAACCCCAAGTATTATGAAGAGTTCATAAAAGGACTAACTGAAGATTCTGACCAGTATGAAGTAATCCCTTCTTTCAGACAGCAAGTTGGAAATCGTGGAAATGGAATTATTGACGGACATATTCAAATAAAAGCCTCAAAAATTATCATTGAGACCAAACTGCACGGTTTGGAATGGATAAACAAATTGGTGAAGTATTCTAAAAGCTTTGACCCTAATGAATACAAATTGCTTATACATCTAAGCTCAACAAAATATTCTCAGACAGAGATTGAAAAAATCGAGAATAGATTAAGCGAGTTAAAAGACCTTGGGAAAATTAACTTTCAGTCTGTTACATATCAAGACTTGGTTGACCAATTAAAAGAACTTGCAAACAATTATCAATTTGAACATTATCTCCAAAGACTTAATGAACATTTTGAAAGTTACTGTATAGGAATGGGTTTAATGCCACGAAGCAATAATGTTCTAAGAGCAATGGCTTGTGGACAATCTTATGACTTGAACATTAAACATCAATTTTACTTTGACTTGGCTTCAAGGGGTTACAGCGATTTCAAATACCTTGGCATTTACAAATGGAAATCGGTAAGATACATCGGACTTGTTGAAAATATGATTCAAGCTGATTGGGACGAAGTAAATGGACTTAATGTCAAGAACTCAAAACATCCAGTAACAAAGGAACAAGAGCAAAAACTAATTGAAGCCATAAAAGAGTCAATTGACGAAGGTTGGGGTGTAGCAAAAGACCATCGATTTTTCCTTCTTTCCGATTTTACACAAACTGACTTTAAAAAGACAAGCCCAGGCGGAATTTTCAGGGTTAGATTTTTCAATCTTGAAAACGTATTGAACGAAGTGTCAGACGACATAAAAATGATTGCAGAACAACTAAAAACAAAAACGTGGGAATAGAAAGCCGACCGCATAACAGCACCTACACGCAAGTGGGGGTTTCGTGCTTCTATGAAAGTGAAGTGCTTAATCCAAGTTTAGTACTTTTAATGAAGTTCAGTGCTAAAAATCCCCACCTGCGTGTAGCTGCAAACCGTCAGGCTGTGAATAAACCCTCTTTTCTCCAAAATTTCATATCCTGAAACTTGATTCGTTGAGTTTTAAGCGACGTTAAATTTGGATGTATTT
>JAUXNR010000180.1 GCA_030682755.1 Flavobacterium sp. | reverse complement strand
AAGGAAGAAGCATTGCTATTGACTCATTACTTTTAAAAAAAACAAACGACTCCATTCTTGTTGCTTTTTATAAAACAAACTCTTTGAGAACCTTTTGGTCTGATTTTTCTTGTCGGGAAGATTTGGTTCAACTGCTCAACGCTGTTGAAAATGACGGCCTTTCCAATAAAGATTTTGATCTAAAAAAAATAACAAAAAACGAAAAATCATTTCATAAGTTAAACGACAATGAACTCATTGATTACGACATTTTATTAACTAAAAATCTAATTAAATATATAGAAAAAATAGCCGTTGGTTCACAAGACCCGTCTAAACTGTATAAAGATTGGGATTTAAAAAAAAACAAAATAAACATTCAAGAACTTTTAGCAACCTTTCAAAAAAAGGACTCTTTTGATTATGCAATATCAAATATAAAGCCTCAACATCCTGTTTACAAAAGCCTGGAAGAAGCTCTCAAACTTCTTTCAACCTTTCCGAAAGATGATTTGAAAAAAATTGAAATTGCCAAAAAAATCGTTGCAAATGATACAAACAACATTTTAATTGACATAAAAAAAAGGCTGATATATTGGAATGATTTAAAACCTTCAGATAGTCTGACTACCATTTATGATGAAAACACTATCACTGCTGTAAAAAAATTTCAAATGAGACATGGTTTGGCTCCAGACGGCGTAATTGGAAAAGGAACTGTTGCCGCCATGAACTTTTCAAAAGAAAAAAGAAAAGCTCAAATCATTGCCAATATGGAACGTTGGAGATGGTATCCAAGACAATTTGAAAAAGAATATTTACTTATTAACATTCCGGATTATACCTTGCGAGCCATCAAAGAGAAAGATACAACAAGAACACACAAAATCATTGTTGGGACATCAAAAAGAAGTACACCCATATTGTCTTCAAAATTAAGCTATGTTGTTTTCAATCCTACTTGGACGGTTCCTCCAACAATTTTAAAAGAAGATGTTATTCCCGCCGCCACAAAAAACAGGGGTTATTTTGCCACAAAAAACATTACAATTTATGAAGGAAGCACCGTGGTTAGTCCTTCCGACTGGATTCCTTCAAAAGGGAGATCCTATCGTTATGTTCAATCGCCGGGTTCATACAATTCATTGGGATTGGTAAAAATCATGTTTCCAAACAGGTTTTCAGTTTACCTTCATGACACAAATACCAGAGGATATTTTGAACGTGAAAACCGGTCTATGAGTTCAGGATGTGTTAGGGTTCAAAACCCTTTTGAATTAACAGCCTATCTTTTAAACGATCCGGAAAAATGGAATGAAGAGTCCATTTCAGAAATTTTAAAAGAAGGAAATACAAAAAATGTAAACATCAATCAAAATGTTTACATTCATTTATTGTATTGGACCGCTTGGAGTGAAAACGGTCAACTCATCTTTAGAGATGATATTTATAATTTAGATGCTGATTTATATCAAAAATTAAGAAACTAATTTTGATTGAACCGTATATTTTTGAGACGGATAATATATAAACAAACAAGAATTGTCTTTGATTACATTTATAATCTCTTTGGTCAATTCAACCGGTAACGCCGGACATCCTTGACTTCTTCCTAATCTTCCGGTTTGTTTTACAAATTTTTCTGAAACATAATCTGCTCCATGAATTACAATAGCACGATCTCTTGCTTTATCATTAATTCCTTTTTCTAATCCATCCAATCGCAATGAAAAACCGTGTTTGCCAATATACGTTTCTGCAGTGGCATAAAAACCCAAACTGCTTTGATAGGATTCCTCTTTGTTTGAAAATTGTTTGGCAAACTCTTCTCCTGTATTTCTTCCGTGAGCCACAAGTGTATGATATAAAACCTTGTGAGTAGCCATATCAATAACCCACATTCTTTTTTCTGTGGATGATAAAGTGAAATCAATAATGGTTAAAATGTCTTTTTGAATTTTGCCTTTTTCTTTCAATTGATAAAAACCTTCCAATGCGGATGAAAAGCTTTCCATGTTTGGAATAGAAAAATTAGCATTTTTAAGTTCTGAGTAGGCCGAGTTAACTTTTGATTCAAAAGTAACAGGTGCATTTGTAGCAACTAATTTAGGGCCGGTATTTGTTTTAATAGTGTTTGAAGAAGATAAACATATCATCAACAAAACAGAAATAATTTTGTATGTCATTGAAATTCTATAAGTTACTGTTAGACTTGGGGCTCCAAAAGTAAATATTAAAAATTAAAAACCAAAGGTTGATTGCATTAATTCATAAACATTTCACTTTAAATTTGTTATATATTTTTGCACGAGTTAAGAAAACGCGTGAAACTAAACTTTAGTACATTAAACTGTAACAATTTTTAAAAAAAGCTATCTATTATATATTTCAACTTCAATTTCTTAAGAAAATGATAAAGTAATTGTAAGTGAATGACTAATCTTTAATTTTGAACGTTTAAATATTGTTATGCAAAAATTTGTTGTCCCGATTCTACTTTTTTCTTTCTTTATTTCTGTTTCTGCATTTGGTCAAAAAAAATCAGTTCAAGCAATAAAAACATCTCAATCTATTGTTATTGATGGGAAGCTTGATGAATCTATTTGGGAAGAAGCCCTTCCTGCCGGTAACTTCATCATGTTTGAACCAGATAATGGACAAGCAGAAACTAATGAAAAAAGATCTGAGGTAAAGATTCTATATAATGACAACTCTATTTATATTGGTGCTATTTTATATGACAATCCGGGTTTAATAAATAAAGAAATTACACAACGTGATCGATTTGGCGTATCAGATCATTTTGGCGTTTTTATTAATGGCTTTAATGACGGGCAACAAGATTTTAGGTTCTTTGTTAGTGCAGCAGGCGTTCAAATGGATTGTTTAGCTACAGAAAATAATGAAGATTTTTCATGGGATGCCATTTGGAACAGTGAAGTTCAAATTACAGAATACGGCTGGGTTGTTGAAATGGAAATTCCATATGCAGCACTACGATTTTCAAATGAAACAATTCAAACCTGGGGTATAAATTTTTTTAGAGAAATTAGACGAGACCGTCAAAAATATACGTGGAGCTTTATTGACAGAAATATTGGTGCCGTAATAAATCAAGCAGGGATTTTAAATGGAATTGAGAATATAAAAACCCCAACCCGACTTTTCTTTATTCCTTATACATCAGGATATGTAGAATCATTTGAAGGTGAAACAAAAAGCACCGGAAAAATTGGAATGGATATTAAGTATGGTATTAATGACTCCTTTACTTTAGACGCTATATTGGTGCCAGATTTTGGGCAAGCTGCTTTTGATAATGTGGTTTTAAATTTAGGCCCGTTTGAACAGCAATTTAACGAAAATAGACCTTTTTTTACAGAAGGTACTGATTTGTTTTCTAAAGGAGATTTACTTTATTCCAGACGTATTGGTGGTCCTCCATCAAGTTATCCTACTACAGGAGAAAACGAACAAGTTGTGAATTATCCAAACACTGTAAATTTAATAAATGCCGTAAAAATATCCGGAAGAACAGATGATGGGTTAGGAATTGGCTTTTTAAATGCCATAACAGAAAAAACATTTGCTAGGATAATCAACACCGAAAATAATGAATCCAGAAACGTTGTTGTAGAACCCTTATCAAACTATAACATCTTAGTTTTTGACCAACGGTTTAATAAAAATTCTTCTTTTTCATTTATCAATACTAACGTAACAAGAGTTGGTGAGTTTAGAGATGCCAATGTAACCGCTTTGGTTTTTGATGTCAATTCTTCAGGAAATAAATACAATATTTCGGGTGATTTAAAAATGAGTAGCATATATGATGTTGAAAACACAAATGGATTTTCAAGTTATTTGAACTTAAGCAAAACATATGGAAAATCCAGATATGGAATTGCATCAAATTATGTTTCTAAAGATTTTGACATTAATGATTTAGGAATAAATTTTGTGACTAATTTTTATAATATTTATACGTATTATAACTATCGTATTTTAAATCCAACAAAAAGATACAATTCCTTTAGAGTTAATACTGATTATTATGTAGAAATTGAAAATACAACCGGTAAAACTCAAGAACATTGGTTTAAAGCAAATGTAAATTCAACTACAATAAAAAACGATTACATAGGATACAGTGTACTAGTTAGTCCTTTTGAAACCTATAATTTTTATGAATCCAGAATTCCGGGAAGAATTTTAGAAATCCCCGCAAATTATTATGCCAATATATTTTTCTCCTCCAATTACAATAGAAAATTTGCTCTAGACATTGAACCAAGCGTTAGAATTTTTGATCAAAAAAACAGAATGAATTACAATTTCTTTGTGAGTCCACGCTATCGTTTTAATGATAAGCTAACAATGGTTTATTCCTCAAATTACAACCGTCAAAACAGTGATATCGGATGGGTTGATTTTGTTGATAATGAAGTCATTTTAGCAGAACGAAATAGGTCTACCATTACAAATTCCTTAACCGGAAAATATGCTATTAACAACAAAATGACTTTGAACCTAACTACAAGACATTATTTTTCTTTTGCCGAAAATATTAAATTTCATACGTTATTGGAAGATGGTAGTTTTGAAGAAAATAACAGTTATGCAACTGATAAAGACGTCAATTTCAATTTGTGGAATTTTGATCTTTCTTATTCTTGGTGGTTTGCTCCGGGAAGCCAAATCACAGCTTTATACCGAAATAATGCCCAAGATTTCACCAGAGATATCAATAAAAATTACAGCTCAAATGTTAGTAATCTTTTTGAAAACAATTTAAATCATGTTTTCTCCATAAGTTTGAGATACTTTATTGATTACAACAAAGCAAAAAATTGGATTAAAAAAGCGTAAATCATACTTTGAAAAACAGTCCTTTGATTATCTTTGTTGTATAAACTATACACCAATGAACAAGAAAGTAATCCTGATGATTTTAGACGGATGGGGACACTCACCTGACCCAAAAGTTTCAGCTATTGACAATGCAAATACGCCTTTTATTGATTCTTTATACAAAAACTATCCAAATGCAGAATTGCGAACAGATGGCTTAAACGTTGGTCTTCCCGAAGGCCAAATGGGTAATTCTGAAGTGGGACACATGAATTTAGGTGCAGGAAGAATTATTTATCAGGAACTTACCAGAATCAATTTGGCGGTTCAACACAAAACATTAAACAATGAAAAAGTGTTGCAAGATGCTTTTCAATACGCCAAAACCAATAAAAAAGACGTTCATTTCTTAGGATTGGTATCTGACGGTGGAGTTCATTCTCACATTGACCACCTTAAAGGATTGGTTGATGCCACACAAGATTTTGGATTAGAAAACGTATACATTCATGCCTTTACCGACGGCAGAGATGTTGACCCAAAATCAGGTGTTCGATTCATTTCAGAAATTGAAAATTATTGTAAAAACACATCAGCAAGATTGGCTTCCGTAATCGGTCGCTATTACGCCATGGACAGAGACCGAAGATGGGAACGCGTAAAGTTGGCTTATGACTTGTTGGTTAACGGTATTGGTACTCATTCTCAAAATGCTGTTGACAGCATTCAAGACAACTATGCAAATGGTAAAACGGATGAATTCATCCAACCCATCATAATGGTTGATGATTATAACTTACCAATTTCTACTATAAAAAACGGAGATGTTGTTATTTTCTTCAACTTCAGAACAGACCGAGGAAGACAATTAACTGAAGTATTAACTCAATTTGATTGTCATGAACAAAACATGCATCAATTGGATTTATATTATGTAACACTGACCAATTATGATGAAACATACAAAAACATCAAAGTCATTTACAATAAAGATAATATTACAGAAACCTTAGGTGAAGTTTTAGAAAAACATCATAAAAAACAAATCAGAATAGCAGAAACCGAAAAATATCCTCACGTAACATTCTTTTTTTCAGGAGGTCGTGAAGAACCTTTTGAAGGTGAAACCCGAATTTTAAGAAATTCGCCAAAAGTGGCCACTTATGATTTAAAACCTGAAATGAGTGCTTTTGAATTAAAAGATGCTTTGATTGAAGAATTGAAAAAAGGCGAAGTTGATTTTGTATGCTTAAATTTTGCCAATGGTGATATGGTTGGTCATACCGGTGTGATGGAAGCTGCCGTCAAAGCCTGTGAAGCAGTGGACACTTGTGTTGAACAAGTAATTGAAACAGCATTAGCAAATGATTATACCACAATTGTCATAGCAGACCACGGAAATTGTGAAACAATGATTAACCCTGATGGAACCCCAAATACGGCACATACCACTAACCCAGTTCCTGTAATTTTAGTAGATAAAGAATTAAAACATATCAGAAATGGTGTTTTGGGTGACATGGCTCCAACTATTTTACACCTCATGGGAATTGAAAAACCAGAAGCCATGACAAGAGAGTCATTGGTTTGATTCAAAATACATGTAGCAATTTAAAGCCATTCCTATAGAATGGTTTTTTTTATTAAAAATAAGTTAAATGATTTCAAAAGCAATAGTACTACTATTAACTTTGTGATTATTATCACTTTCGTTAAAAGTAATACATGAAGAATTTACTCGAAGATTTAAAAATAAATATCAGTTCAAAAATTTTCATAAAAGATCCTGAAACCTCAGAACTCGGAAAGAAAATTATTGAAAACAGCATTATTTTAATAGACGAAATAGGTTTTGACAATTTTACTTTTAAAAAACTTGGCCAAAAAATAGGATCCAATGAAAGCTCAATTTACCGCTACTTTGAGAGTAAGCACAAACTTTTATTATACTTAACCTCGTGGTATTGGGGACGTGTTGAATTTAAATTGGTGTTTGCTACAAATGGTATTTCAAATCCAAAAAAGAAACTTGAAAAAGCTTTACAAATAACAACAGAAGAAGTAACCATTGACAACAACAATCCTCACATTAACGAAGTTATTTTAAACAAAATAATAATATGTGAGTTTTCTAAATCATATCTCACAAAAGAAGTTGACGAAGAAAACAAAGAAGGCTATTTTTTGATTTACAAGAGAATAATCAACAGAATTGTTGAAATGGTTATTGCCGTAAATCCAGAATATCCCACACCAAGAAGTCTTGTGTCAACAGTTATTGAAGGTGCGTTACACCAACATTTTTTAAAAACTCATTTTAAAACAATTACAGATTGTAACGACAAAACTACTCCGACAAATTTTTTTACATCATTGGTTTTAAAACAAATCAGTTAATTAAATGAAAAAACAAACCCCTTCACTCACACCATTGAAAAGGTTTATTAACCTCCTGAAATTGGACAAAAAAGACATTTATCAAGTGTTTTTTTACGCCATTTTTTCCGGGATTGTAAGCCTTTCATTACCATTAGGAATACAAGCCATCATAAATTTAATTCAAGGTGGACGCGTTAGTTTATCATGGATAATTCTGGTTATTGTAGTCATTTTAGGTGTTGTATTTAATGGAATATTACGGTTAATGCAACTTAGAATTACAGAAACCATTCAACAAAAAATATTTATTCGCTCGTCATTTGAATTTTCATATCGATTTCCAAAAATCAAATACACAGAATTCAACAACAATTATCCTCCGGAATTGGCAAATCGATTTTTTGATACCATTACAGTTCAAAAAAGTGTAGCTAAATTAGTTTTAGATTATTCTGAATCATTATTGCAAATTGTTTTTGGTTTGCTTTTGCTTTCCATTTATCACCCGTTATTCATACTTTTTGGTCTTTTGTTATTTATTGTATTGTACTTAATTTTTAGAATCTCCTTTGAAACCGGACTTAAAACAAGTTTAACAGAATCAAAATACAAATACAAAGTTGCCCATTGGATACAAGAAATTGCACGAAATTATTTTGGATTTAAAAATAAAACGGAAGCTGAATTTGCTTTATATAAAAATGACAAATTAGTGGTTGAATACCTTAAATCAAGAGAAAGTCATTTTGAAGTTATAAAGCGACAATTCATTCAATTGATTGGATTTAAGGCCTTAATTTCGGCTGGATTACTATTGATTGGAGGATATTTGGTAATCAATCAACAATTGAACATTGGTCAGTTTGTGGCAGCAGAAATCATCATTCTATTGGTAATCAATTCAGTTGAGAAAATTATTGTTGGTTTAGAAACCTTTTATGATGTATTAACTTCTATTGAAAAAATTGGTCAAGTGGTTGATATGGAAATTGAAGAAGATGAAGCTTCTGAAAGCACGTATTGTTATAAAAATATTCATTTTGAAATTGATGAATTAAATTATTCATTCCCTGATACTTCCAAAAAAACATTGAATTCAATTTCATTGC
>JAUXNR010000168.1 GCA_030682755.1 Flavobacterium sp. | reverse complement strand
GGGTTACTTTCTTTATATCTTCCTGAAATGTGCTTATTATTGTTTTGATTACAATATCGGATTTTACCAAGCCATAATCTTTCATTGCAATATGGATGCTGATGTTTTCTTGTGAAAGAACAATCAAGGAATCCGGATATTTATCCTTGCCTTGAGCGGAAAGGAAGGAATAATCAAACAGCGAAAGGATAAACAGGATTATTGCGACTTTTTTCATGGTTTTGGCAGTTTTAAATTATTATTGAAATTCAATATTTGGGTATTAGTTATAAAACAAACTTCATATTTGAATATCTTGGAAAAGATAGCTGTATGCTACAGAATTTAACTTATCCATGTAATTTTTATGCTTTTACATTTAATAATCCCTTTTTCTTCTTCAAGAATAATTTCTAATCCAAAGGAACCGTCTGAAGACATTAAATGAGACGTTTCAACTTTTAAAGTGCTTGTATTTATCCTTTCGACATTATGAAATTGTATTACATTTTGTGATAACACTTCATATTTAATCCAATTCTCATCATATTTAATTATCGAATCAAGAATTCCTGGCTTATGAAAATTATTTTCTTGAAAGTAATTCTCAATAATTTCTTTTTCCCAAAAGTTCGTCTTTGAAAAATCAATAATATAAGGTGCTGGAGAATTTCCACCGATGGAAATTGTTGAATCAACACAGATTTTTATCATTTGTATTTGATTGTCTATGTTTTCAGTCTGCGAGTTTGCTGCCAAATAATTAAATAAGCAAATAAAAAAAACGATACGCTGAAGTGGTTTCATATTATCTATTATTATGGCAGTAACTGTATTTACAATACCTAAAATCAGAGTATTGCATTTTAAGTGCACAATAAGCAATTAATAATCTTTTGCTAATTTACTAAAATTACCTGACTGTATCTATCTGGGGATTGGCTTTGTTCCTCAAAACACAAGTAAATGAATACTGTGATTCATTAGAAATGAAATAAAGTCCTATGTTTTCTATGCACCTATGTGGTTCAGCTTAAGTGGCACATATTGAACCACATAGGCACAATAGGGCACACAGCAAAACACATAGAAAATTTTCCGTATCGGAATAAATCTTCATTGTCTCAACTTTAGTGAAATAACTGACTTTTATGATTTTAAAAACTCCGAAACAAATATCTGTGCCACCATTATGGCTTCTTCGAGGACTTTGTTTATCAATACGATATCGAATTCCTTTTCGAAAGAAAGTTCATATTTGGCTTTGTCGAGGCGCTTTTTCAGGGTTTCTTCATTCTCTGTGCTGCGGTTTCTCAATCGGTTTTCGAGTTCTTCGACAGAGGGTGGTTTTACGAATATAGCCAATGCTTTTGAACCGAATTTTTTCTTGATATTCAAGCCACCAACAACATCAACATCAAAAATCACATGGTTTCCTTTTTCCCAAATCCTGTCAACTTCGCTTTTTAAAGTGCCATAATATTGATTTTCATACACTTGCTCCCATTCCAGGAATTCATCATTGG
>JAUXNR010000158.1 GCA_030682755.1 Flavobacterium sp. | reverse complement strand
GGAGTATTAAAACTTTCTCGGATAAATTGATGCACATCGGATAGTTTGTAATAGAGTTTTCCACTTATGGTATAATAGGGTAGTTTGCCTGTGGAGCGATATCGTTGTAAGGAACGTGAGCTAACTTTTAGCATTTGAAGTAAATCCTGATTATCCAAAAGTTCTTCCCCATCGATACTGTTTCGCTGTTTTTGAGAAGCATTAATATGGTCTTTTAAGATATCAAATCTCTCCATAATTCGTTCCATCCATGCTATAAATTCTATTCTGTCTATATTCATAACTTTTAATTTTGTATCATTTTGTGAATACAAAGTTGTAAAGATTGACGTGGATTGTGTGCCAAGTTTTACCCATTGAATATGCAGATTTTTATTTTTTTTTGAATTTGAAAAACTAATAATTATCGTTAGATTTCATGTGTTTTTGCGATTATGTGAGAGTAACTTAGAGAAGTCATGCCAATTGGCACATATTGGTATAAAGAGAAATTTTACAAGTATAACTTTTAGAAATGCTATAAGTCTTTATCCATATATTGTTCTAATGATGATTTGAGTTGGTCTAAAAAAAGTGTTCGATTACCAGCTCGATCTTTCATTCGATGGAAAGCGTGATGAATATCTCCTAATTCTGTGCGAAATAGTAATTGAAAAATTAAACTGATTTTCCTAATACCAATTTTACCATTCGAAATTGCTCCAGATACATAAAGAGCATAAATCAATTCTATTAGGGCATTTTTAGAATCTGTCCAAAATACATCTTTAGTATTTTCCGAATTTTGTATGATTAGATTAGAATTATCTTCAAAGTTTATTTTAGAAAGCAAATAAGTATAAAGCAGTTCGTTGGCAATGATTCTAGCAATTTTATAGTCATAATAGGTGGAAAAATGATTATCGATTTCAAAAATAAAACTGTTCATACCTATGTTAAGGTTAACTTTTCCTAATTGAAAAAAGTCATGATCTCTGTCTGTTCTCCCTGAACGATAGTAACGATAAAAATCAGAATTATAAATGTGTTCTTTATATTCTTGTTTTAGGAGTTCCAATTCATTAGAAAAATATTTATGATATAATTTTCCATTACTTACAGGACATGAGATTTCTATTCTGTACACTTTATTATAGTAAATCAGTTTTCCTAATATTTGTGGCTTGACTTTTTTAAAGAATTCAATTTCTTCTTTTTCATTACTAAAACGATGTTCTAGTACTAACTTTTTTACCTCTGATAATAAATCACGAAGAAAAATAGTCATATGATGAGCTTCATTAATTATGTGTGCTGATTCTAAGCTGACTTTTTGTTCTTGTTTGTGAATACTCGAAAGTGCGTCTCTGTAAATGGATCGTATCATAATTAACAATATTAAAGTGAAACAATTATTCTCTTATAAAAATGCCATATGTTTTCTTTCCTAAGTTTTTATACTATTTTTTAATTTCTTTATTCGTCTAAAGAGTTAGTCTTAAACGATATTCCGATGGAGATATAGAAATATGTTTTTTAAAAAAATTACTAAAAAACGATGGACTACTAAATTGTAATTCATCACTGATACTTGAAATGGTCAAATCATCGTTTTGAAGCATTTTCTTTGCTTCTATAATGATTTCTTCTTCTATCCATTGTTTAGCAGTTTTACCTGTTACATCCTTAATTGATTTGTTAAGATGGCCGGCTGTAACAAATAATGAGTTAGCATAAAATTTGACATTATGTTGCTCTTTGTAGTGTATTTCTAAAATTGAAAAAAAATGAAATACAAGCTTTTCTTTTCGCGAGTGTTTTATTTTTATATAATGTGAATATGTTTGATATATTCCAGCAACTTCATATAACAATAAATTAAAAGTGAATAACAGAACTTCATTTTGAAAAATGTTTCTATTAGGGTCTTTCTTATTATCCTCTAACATTTTAAATATTTTAATAAGGAAAAATGTTTCTTTATTTTTAAGTGAAATTTTTTGAAGAGATTTTGTTATAAAAAGTTCAAAATACCCAATGTAAGGTTTCTTTATACTGTTTTTAAAAACAAACTTATGAGTAAATGATACTAAGTAAATTTGTATTGTGTCATCAAAATTTAAAACTTTAAAAGAAGATTTTGAAGAAATTAATATTAACTCCTGTGACGACAACTGTTTTATTGTGTCATCAATTTGAATATTCAAAGTACCTGATTTAACCAGTAAGACAAAAAAGTTATTGTCATCAAAAAAACTTTCGAATAAAATCCCCAATGTATTTTTTTTGAGAATGTAGACTTCTAAGCCAGAGGAATTATAATATTTTGGATTCGTATTCATCAAATTAAACATCAATAGTTAGCGGATATAAGTTGTTTTTGCAAGATCATTTAGCAATTAATCTAGACATCAATGAAATTGAAGCAAACAATAGATTTGATACACTGGTAATAAAAAACAATAATGACATTTTTCTTGGTTCAGAATGTTTTTCATCTCCATTTGAGAGATAACCAATTATTTCATCATAGCTAAATAGGTCTATGATGAAATAAAGGCTAATCAGATTTAAAATGATAAGAAGTATAAATAAAGTGATTACTAGCTTCGTTTCGGTATTTATGATTCTATACATTTTTTACATTAATCAGTAACAATTGTGTTATGATATATTCCTGTAACCAATGCCGAATTGACAGCAGTTAAAGAATTTTCTAAAGCACCGCTTAAGCCAGCCATAATATTACCTACTGAAGTTTCCCAATCTTTATCTTTTCGCTTCTTTTCATAATAAAATGAATATCTTGAAAGGGAAGATGTAGTAAGGATAATTCTTTTATCTTCATCATTGAATTCAGAATTATTGATTACAGATAATTCATATGATACTACGAAATCGTGTATGTCTTCATATTCTTCTTCAACTAAAAGAAATAATGAAGTGATAAACCCCGAGAGACTTACTTTTGCTTGGTTTGTTAATTGAGAATTTGCAATAATTGTACTTAAACTACTTTCTGTTGTATTGAAAGGATTGATTATTTGATTTCCTACTGTAAGAGATTGTTGAACAGAATTTCCAATAAATGAGTTCCCATATGTATTAACTATTGTTTGTATTTCCTCATTGATTTCCTCAATCGTACTGTGACTGTAATTTGCCGATAAATAGATGTCTAGAATATAAATCTGTATCTTTCCAATAGTGTCGTATGGATTAGTATTATTCTGAGCAATTTTTTGACACTGCTTTTTGTAGCTGTCTAATACGGTTGTGTCTGGATTAATTATAACTTCTTCATCTGTATTACAGGAAAAAATAAAAGAGCAAATTAATGTTAATGTGATAATCCATGATGATTTTTTTTTCATGACTTGTAATTGTTAAAATGTTACTGAGTACTTTTTTTCGTCAGTTCATTTTACCCGGGTAAGCAGAACTTGTTTGCTTTTGAATTCGGGACAAATCTATTAGCCTAATCACTAGTAAACAAATGGTTATCTGTGGGTTTCCGCTATTTCAAGTATTGATTTCCACGAAATCCATAAAGCAATTTTTGTTAAATAATTATCCTTTATCAATTGTTTCTGTTACATTTGAAAAACCTTACAACTTTATTGAAATACCTTAGTGCATAAGAAATTAATTTCTAAAGCACTGTAGCCCCATATTTATAGAATGATTAAAAAATATTTAATTATAATAGCATGTTTATGTTCAGGAGAAAACATATATGCATTAGAAAAAGTAGCATCTAAAATTCCGGATTCTCTTAGAAATAGAGATTACGACTATCTGTTTGATGAAATAGAGAGTAATAAAAATGACAGTCACAAGAGATCATTATATCTCCGAATATTTTTAAAAAAAGCTAAAGCTGAAAAGAATTGGGAAGAAATTGTAAATGGATATAAAAATTACTTGCATCATTCGAATGAAAGTTTAGCAATGGTATATGCTGACAGTATGGTTTATGCTGCTGAAAAATCTAAGAATAGTGCTTTAATTGGCTCAGCTTATCTTTCAAAAGGCATTGCATATTATGGACAGAAAAAACATAGTTTTGCCTTGGATAATTATCTTTTGGCTAATGAATATATCTCAAAGACGAATGACTCATACTTAAAATACAAAGTCAAATATAATATTGCTCATATAAAGTACTATTTAGGGTATTATGAAGAAGCTATTTCTTTATTTAAGGATTGTGTAGATTATTTCAAGAATGAAAATGGAAGAGCTTATTTGAACACAATTCATTCTCTTGCATTGTGCTATAACAAGATTGGAGATTATGGACTATCAACCG
>JAUXNR010000154.1 GCA_030682755.1 Flavobacterium sp. | reverse complement strand
TGTTCCATCAGCATTAAACGAATTAATTTACCGGGACCGGCACCATTAAAAGTCAAAAAAGATCCACTCGCAATAATTTTACCATCGGGTTGAACAACCACTTTGTATATGGGGGTTGCCGTGTTTGTTGGAGTAAAACCTAAAGAACCAAAATCAAAAGTAGGGTCTATGGTTCCATTTGAATTCAGTCGAACCATACTTTTTTGATAGTGTTCATTGACTACATAAGTGCCGGTTCCGCCTATTACAATTTTACCATCTGCTTGAATTGCAATGGTATTGATGACATTTCCAAATATCCCAACAAAAGAGGGATCTTTACTTCCGTCTGCATTAAGTCTGACAAGGTTGCCCACATTTTCTCCATTCATTGAAGAGAAACTGCCACCTACAATTATTTTACCATCAGCTTGTATGGCTATATCATTAATGAATCCGGTTTCTGAAAAAGTACTCAATTGAAAAGTGGCATCAATACTGCCATCACTATTATAACGTAAAAGACGTCCTTCTGCTTGAACAGCACCATTTTCTTCCTTCAAATATCTACCACTTACTATAATTTTTCCATCAGCTTGTTGCGTAATTGCTTCTCCATCATTTATACCAATAAAACCACTACCAATTATTCTATCAATATCAGCAGGGTTTTGTGCAGTACAAATTAATGATAATAATAAACAGTAGTAAAGTAATTTTTTTCTCATCGATTTCATTTTTGAAAAATATAGTTGTATCAAATATAAATAAAATGAAACAAATCAGTAAGTTGTTTCTTAAAATTAACTGTAGAAGTATTTTTTAGTAATAAATCTGTCAATTGGTCAAGATAATAAGTAGATTGGTTTAGGGAGTGTAAATGCAAGGAAAACTCGTTACTTCTAACAGGCGTTAGGTTGATCCACATTTCAATTTTGCCACAAAGAAGAGAAGATCCAAAGTGGATTGTTTAAGGGTGATAGGTAAAAGGTAATGGGTAAAAGTTGGAATAATGGCAAGAGAAAAAAGTTTTTATCCGGCAGACAGATCCCTTTCACCTGTTTTCTAATTTCACCACGAACCAATCAGATTCTTAAAGATTTCTACCGATTTTATTTTTTAAATTATCCCAATTTTTAAATTCTGTGTTCTCAGCCCCTCAGCATCTCAGCCCTCAAAAAAACCATTTCCAAAAAACAAAATTCTTTCCTATATTTGAACACCTATGCAACCA
>JAUXNR010000145.1 GCA_030682755.1 Flavobacterium sp. | reverse complement strand
AGCCACATAATAATTCCCAACCAACTTATCTCCTTTTAAACCTGTTGATTCCGGAGTCTCATTTTTATTTGATTGTTTCCAAGCCAACATGGACTTACAGATATGAATTCCTCTATCATTAATGATTTGAGTTTTGTACACTTTTTTACCGGAAGCTTTGATGATTTCGGCTACGGAATATCCTAATAAATTGTTTCTGATGTGTCCTAAATGCAACGGTTTGTTTGTATTTGGCGAAGAATATTCCACCATTACTGCTTTATCATTGTCAGTAGCATTTTTAAAACCAAAATTTAATTCTCTTCTAATTTCATTTAGAAAGTGTAAATAATAAGCATCTGCAATCACAATGTTTAGAAAACCAGAAACCACATTGAATTTTTCAACGATTGGCACGTTTTTTTCCAAATACGCTCCAATTTTAGTTCCAATTTCAATTGGATTTCCTTTGATTGATTTTAACAACGGAAAAATCACTACAGTAATATCACCTTCAAAATCTTTACGCGTTGCTTGAAACTCCACTTTATCTAGGGAGATATCAAACAATTCTACTACTGCATTTTTGATGGGTTCAATTAAAATTTCAGAAACATTCATGTTGGTTTATTTAAAGGTCTGCAAAGATATGCATTAAGTCAAAAAGTAACAATTTATAATTGTTTAAAAGGTTTAAAAGTTTAAGAGTTTAAGAGTTTAAAGGGTTAAGGGGTTATTGAGTTTAAAAAACTAATTGGATTAGAGCCAAGGGGTTATATTATAATAATAAGTTGTGATTTTTCAGACAAACCGTATAAATAAATTCGACGAAATGCATAAATTTTGTAATATACATATTACTTTTTGAATAAAATAATGCATTTCATCGATTTTATTTGCATTTAATCGATTTATATGCATTAATTTGTCTCGTCAAAACAATAAAATAAAAGTGAAGCAATTCACCCCAAATCATTCAGTATGAAAACTAAACTACTTATTTTACTTTTCTTAAGCTCAATTTACAGCTTTTCACAAAGTATTACTGTATCAACTACAAGTCATACAGTTCCGGAATTAGTAACAGATGTATTGGTTAACTCACCTTGTTTACAGGTTAGTAATATCAATTGGAGAACAGGTACCAACTTTGGGTCTGTGAACGGAATAGGTTATTTTGAAAATACCAACCCGAATTTTCCCCTTCAAAGTGGTGTTATACTTTCTACAGGAAATGTATTGAATGCCCAGGGTCCAAACACTACAATGCTGAATGACGGTTCAACCGACTGGCCAGGCGATTCTGATTTACAGAACGTATTAGCTTCAGCCGGTATAGCTATGAATTCAATAAATGCAACTGTTTTAGAATTTGACTTTGTGGCTTTATCTCCACATTTTGATTTTGACTTTTTATTTGCTTCTGAAGAATATGGTAACTTCCAGTGTCAATTTTCAGATGCCTTTGCTTTTCTTTTGACAAATTTATCAACGGGGGTTACCACTAATTTAGCAGTAGTTCCTTCAACAAACACACCTATATCAGTTGTAACGATTAGAGATTTCTTATACAATTCAGCATGTCCGTCCGTAAACCCTCAATTTTTTGGTTCGTTTAATGGCGGAACCAATGCAGCATCTGCTCCGATTAATTTCAACGGACAAACAAAAGTATTAAATGCTTCAGCCGTTTTATCAGCGGGAGTTTCATATCGTATTAAATTAGTCATTGCAGACCGAGCAGATCCAGAATCAGATTCGGCCATATTTTTATCTGCTAATGCTTTCAACATTGGACAAAACGTTTTGGGTGCTGATTTGACAAATGCCTCAAATTCAAGTTTATGTTTTGGTGCTACACATACCTTACAAACAGGTTTAAATCCGGCTGATTACACTTTTTCATGGAAAAGAAATGGTACTGTTTTAGCTGGAGAGACCGGAAATTCATTGGTTATTACACAACCGGGTACTTATGTTGTGACATATTCTAACAATGCTTTTCCATGTCAAACTATTACTGATGAAATTGTTGTACAGTATCAACCTCAATTTACAACTCCGAATCCAAAAAACATTTACCGTTGTGATTCAGGACAAAGTTCATATACGTTTAACTTAGCCTCAAACACACCCGTTGTAACTTCAGGTTTACCAACAGGTACATTAGTATCATATCATATTTCATCTGCTGATGCTTCAGCCAATGCGAATCCACTTCCTTCTGTTTATACAGCCTCCAGCAATCAAGTAATTTATGTGAGAATTCAAAAAAGTGATTCAACATGTTTTATTGTAAAATCATTTGAACTTCAAATCACACCGCCTCCTGTAGCACATCAGCCTTTAGATTTGCATGCTTGTGCCAGAATTACCAGTCCAACACGTGCTAACTTTAATTTAAGTTCTGTTACAACGATGGTATTAAACGGTCAGTCTTCTGATTATAATGTAGTTACTTATCACTTAACACAAGCCAATGCTCTCAGTGGCCTTAGTCCGGTTAGTTTTCCAGTATATGGATCTATAAACAGAACCTTGTATATCAGAATTCAAAACATTAGCGATCCGAGTTGCTTTGCTACTACTACAGTAAATTTAATAGTTGATCCTTTACCAACTGTTGACATTTTGGAAGATGTTATTGTTTGTGAAAGTTATGTTTTGCCTGCTATCACCAACGGAAATTATTTTACAGGACAAAACGGAACAGGACAAGCTTTATTTGCTGGAGATATCATTACCGAAACCAAAAGAATTTATATTTATAGAATTTCAGACACGGCTCCAATATGTCCAAATCAAAGTAGCTTTATGGTTACTATTGTAAAACCGGAAAGTTTAACAATTGAAGATGGAAGTT
>JAUXNR010000188.1 GCA_030682755.1 Flavobacterium sp. | reverse complement strand
GAGCAGTTCGTTGCTTTTATTTGTGATGCAATCAAATGTTCCGGATTGATTGTGAAGACCTGAATTTTCCTTATCGGAACATTCTGTTTTCCAACTCCAGTTGCCGGTTTCATCGGGCATAAACCGAACTTTCCAGTCGGTGCCGCCATCCCAAAAACCTCGGACTAATTTGTTCCTTCCGGAAGGCGCTGTGAATATGATTTTGAAATCTTTAACATCGTAAATTGGGTTATCGTAGGTTTTGGAACTTTGGAAAGCGATTTCGTGTTTGGTCCAGATTGGGGTTTGGGCAAAAAGGATTCCCGTTACAAGAATCAGAAAAACAGTTAAAAAGGATTGTTTCATTTTATTGATTTGTTAAAGTTTCTTTTAAATATTTTATACTTTGTTCGGCCCAGCGGGCTTCCTTTTCAATTGTGGCTTCTATGGTTTCTTCGGGCGGCGTCCATTGTTCGAGAATTGCAGAATGACAACGAGGTGAAACTTTTTGAATCAACTCAGCCAACGGCAACATTCCAACTCCCAGCGGACAACCTTCGATAACGAAACCCATTTTATGAAAAACCCTTTTTACCGAAAACTCTTTTACATGCAGGTTCACAGTTAGTGGCGCCAGTTTTTCGATTACAGTTTCCAATCCTTCACCCGCGCCCATCGAATTTACTGAATCGAGACAAATTCCAACAAATTGGCTTTCAGCTTTTTCAACCATTTCAGCAAATTCTGAGGCTTTAAAACGGTCGTGGTTTTCGATAGCAAGAATGATTTTGTTATATGCAAGAAGTGGAACCGCATTTTTTATAATCGAATGAATTTCTTCCAACTCAGGTTGAAAACATTCACCATCGATTACAAAACGAACGATTGGCGACTCAAAAAACGCCGCTATCTCAATATATCTTTCCAGGTTTTCCAGGGTCATTTTCTTTACACCAACTTCAATCTGAACATTCAAATCCTCGGCATAATTTCGAATTTTTAAAAGTTCAATTTCTGAAAATTGATTGAGCGGAAGATTGTCGGCAACCTGAACTACTTCAACTCTAAGTTCAACCGCTTTTTCAATCAATTGAAAAATGGTCATCGGGTTTTTGGGTTCTTTTCCGGGAACCCCAATCGCCCAGGTGTAGGTGTAAGAACTGATTCCGGGTTGCATAAAGTTTCGAGTTTAAAGTTTAAAGTTCCGGGTTTCGTCAGGTTGTTAAAGACAAGGCATGCCTTGTCTTTACCTCCCAATGACCATTAATTCAATTATTTTGGTGTTGCTTTCCCCATCAATTCAAACAAATCATTTACAATAGCATCGCGGTTGAAATTTTCCCAGATGATGATTTTATTTTGATTTTCGGGTTGTTCAATCCAGCCAACTCCCTGTAGTCTGGGAGCGGGGACTTCAGTTTTTTGACCCCAGTCGGGATTCTTTAGAATTGCCACAGCCGCCATGTCGAACAAAGATCGTG
>JAUXNR010000116.1 GCA_030682755.1 Flavobacterium sp. | reverse complement strand
CCAATGTTTGCAAAATGACAAGCGATACCGGAGCCCATGATTCCGGAACCGATGACAGCCACTTTTTTGATTGTTCTTTTCATTTTTTATTTCTTATTGCGGGTTGATAGTTCCGCTGGTTTTAGTTTGTTTTATATTTTTTAACACAGATTTGAAAAATTAGAAAAATCTAACCAATAGAATCAATTTTCTATTATCTCTTCTTAAAATATCTTCTTTTCATTAATCAACTCTGTAATCACATCAGCGACTTCGATAAAATTTTGTAATTTTTCATCGGACACGTTTTGACGAATGACTTCATTAAATTTCAATACGGTATTTCTGGATAATTCTCTTTTTTCTTTCCCTAAATCGGTAAGGTAGATTAAAACTCCTCGTCCGTCATCGGGATTTTTTTTTCGGATGATTAATCCTTTTTCTTCTAATGTTTTGAGTGTTCTCGTTAAGCTTGTGGCTTCCATTCCCATTCGATTGCTGATGTAGGAGGAAGGTGTTCCTTCTTCTTTATCTATACTAAGTAAAGCAAATCCGATAGCCATTGAACCATCAAATTTAGAAGCTTCTTCGTTGTACATTCTGGCGACCGATTGCCAAGTTGCCCGAAGGATATAATCAATTGTTTTATCTTTCATATTTTACGCAAACGTTTTCAAAGATAATAAAAATTTATTATGCACGCATAGTAAATTTAAAATTTTAACATTTAAAGGCTGTACAATTTTGGACTATTTGTTTTTTTCAATTCATTATGAATTTAACTTCGATATGTCAAACAATTAAGAAATGATTTTATAAATAAAAGCCAAAATGATAATTTGTACTTTTAGTATCTAAAGCCAATTATATGGTTAATTTGAATATTTTTGAATAAAACGAATCATTTCATTGAAAGCAAATTGACCATCCTTTTTGTCTAAATCAAATTGATATTCATGATTAAGTTTGGGTTGATGGTTTTTTGGAAAAAAGAGTGTTTTGTTCTCAACGTTTAAGCTTTGTAATTTTTTTGCTAATTCTAAGGAATGATTTTCTAGTGGGTCAGCATTTCCGACACTTATAAAACTGGGAGGAAAATTGGAATCAATAAAATCTAAGATATTTGCAGTATAAAAAAGTTTATTGTTATTGTTTTTTTTATATCCGCTGTAAGCCCATAGCACTGTTTTCATGAAATGTACCATATCTTTTTCATCTTGAGACATAATATATGGACCACAAAATAAAACTAACCCTTTAATGTTTTTGGGACTTGTTTTTGGTTCAATACTCAGCAATTTAGCATAATTTGAATTGGTTATACAATTAGCTGCTTGAGCGGTTATATGCGAGCCTGCAGAATCACCTGCCAAGAAAATCTTTTCTGTATCAATTGGATATTCATTTTTTATGGAGTCTAGGTTGTCAATAGCTGTTATAAGTTGAATTACAGGAATTGGATATTTTGCTTCAGGTGCAATGGAATAATTGATAGCAATGACAACAAAATTTTCTGAGGATAGTATTTTACAGTAATTTGCCACTTGATCTTTACTGCCAGAAATAGCTCCACCACCATGAGTCCATATAATGACAGGTAATTTCTCTGAGATGTCAAAGGAATCCGGATAATATATATCCATAAATGCATCGTCATCATTGATGTTATAAGGTATGTTTGAAATGACTCTTATGTTGTTTGGAGCTTTATTAGCAAGAGCTTTGTTCATGGCAACTCCACCTTTATCAAATATAAATCGATAGAATAAAACGGATGGCCATGGACTTACGTTCACACACAATAATCCAACTAAAAATAAAATGACAAGGGTTAAAAGTATTTTTTTTCCTTTTTTCATTTCATTTTTTTTTAAGAGTTATGGATTAA
>JAUXNR010000115.1 GCA_030682755.1 Flavobacterium sp. | reverse complement strand
GTAACAGAAGCCGGAGAACTTTGGCAAATTTACAAATTGGATGTGGTAGAAATTCCAACCAACCGTCCGATGGCAAGAAAAGATCAAGAAGACTTGATTTATAAAACCACTCGTGAAAAATTCAATGCAGTTATTGAAGATGTAACAAAACTATCTCAGGCAGGAAGACCTGTTTTGATTGGAACAACTTCTGTTGAAATTTCAGAATTGTTGAGTAGAATGTTAAAGATGCGTAACATTCCTCACAATGTCTTGAATGCAAAAATGCATAAAAAAGAGGCTGAGATTGTAGCCGAAGCCGGAAACCCTGGAGTTGTTACAATTGCAACAAACATGGCGGGACGTGGAACCGATATTAAATTATCTGCGGAAGTAAAAGCAGCTGGTGGTTTAGCCATTATCGGAACAGAACGTCATGATTCCAGACGTGTAGACAGGCAGTTACGTGGTCGTGCAGGTCGTCAAGGAGATCCGGGAAGTTCACAGTTTTATGTTTCTTTGGAAGATAACTTAATGCGTTTGTTTGGTTCTGAACGCGTGGCAAAAGTTATGGACAGAATGGGATTAAAAGAAGGTGAAGTGATTCAACATTCAATGATGACCAAGTCTATCGAAAGAGCACAGAAAAAAGTGGAAGAAAACAACTTTGGTGTTCGTAAACGTTTATTGGAATATGATGACGTTATGAATGCTCAAAGAGAAGTAGTCTACAAAAGAAGAAGACACGCTCTTCACGGCGAACGTTTGAAAGTAGATATTGCAAACATGCTTTATGACACTTGTGAAAACATCATTACAGCAAACAAATTAACGAATGATTTCAAAAATTTTGAATTTGAATTAATTCGCTATTTTTCAATCACTTCTCCTGTTACAGAAAGTGAATTCAATAAATTAACTGAAATTGAATTAACCGGAAAAGTATATAAAGCTGCTTTGGGTTATTATCAAGAAAAAAATGGTAGAGATGCCAGAGAGGCTTTTCCAATTATTAAAAATGTGTATGAAAATCCAAACAACCATTATGAAAGAATTGTAGTTCCGTTTACTGATGGATACAAAACTTTGAATGTGGTAACCGATTTGAAAAAAGCGTATGAATCTGAAGGCCGTCAATTGGTCACTGATTTTGAGAAAAATATCACTTTGGCCATTGTTGATGAAGCTTGGAAAAAACATCTTCGAAAAATGGATGAGTTAAAACAATCGGTTCAATTAGCGGTTCACGAACAAAAAGATCCATTATTGATTTATAAATTTGAAGCTTTCAATTTATTCAAAGCAATGTTGGACAATGTGAATAAAGATGTTATTTCATTCTTATTCAAAGGAGATTTACCAAATCAAAACGCCAACATCAGTGAAGCTAAAGAAGTACGTCAGAAAGAAAACTATAAGACTTCTAAAGATGAAATTCCTAATAGCGACACGCTTGCTGCACAAAACAGAGAAGCCGGGCAAACGCAACGTCAACATGTAACCGAAACGATTGTTAGAGATGCTCCAAAAATAAATAGAAATGACACTGTTACCATTAAACATGTAATGAGTGGTAAAACAGAAACCATGAAATACAAAAAAGCTGAAAGCATGATTGCCGGTGGCGAATGGGTTTTGGTTCATTAAAATTATAAAACCTTTTTAAATTATCCTCAATTGTTATTCAATTGAGGATTTTTTTTTCTTGTAACATGTTAATTATATAACTATTAAAAATAATTGTATAACTGAATGATCTTTCCTTTTTTGATCTTTGTAATACGCTAGCAATTAATTTATTCCAAAAAAAAACTAGCCCAAGAATATTCTAAGAAAGATTTCAATTATGAAAAAAGTATTGGCAAATGTTTCAATTAATAAAACTAAAGAAAGAATTCTTGAGTTAAGCGATCATACTATTGCTAAAAAAGAAGAAACGTTTTCTTTTTTTACTAAGATTTCTAATGTCGCACTTTTTTTGATATTAGTTTTTAAAGAAACCTTTTCCAGAGATTTTGAATTCAAAGAATTTTTAAAACAATGTTATCAGATTGGCTATAAAACGCTTCCTCTTATTTCTATAACGGGAACTATTATGGGTTTAGTACTTACAATTCAATCACGACCGGTTTTAATAAAATTTGGTGCTGAAACCATGTTGCCCAGTATGGTCGCTGTTTCAATTATCAGAGAAATGGGGCCGGTAATCACTGCTTTAATTTGTGCCGGAAAAATTGGATCCGGTATTGGAGCAGAATTAGGTTCAATGAAAGTAACTGAACAAATTGACGCTATGGAGGTTTCATCCACCAATCCTGTTCGTTTTTTAATTGTTACTCGTGTTTTGGCAACAACACTGATGATTCCGATTTTAGTTTTATATGCTGATGCTTTAGGTATAATAGGTAGTTGGATTGGAGCAAACATCAAAGGAGATGTTTCTTTTGTGCTTTTTTTTGCACAAGCTTTCAAACCAGTTGAATTTATAGATTTGATTCCTGCAGTAATTAAAACTTTCTTTTTTGGAGCAGCTATTGGCTTAGTTGGATGTTATAAAGGTTTTAATGCCGGCAGAGGAACTGAAAGTGTTGGAAAAGCAGCTAACTCAGCAGTAGTTTTAGCTTCGTTATTGGTAATTATAATCGATATGATTGCAGTTCAAATTACAGACATGTTCATATCATGATAAATCAAGAAAAAAGAAAAAAAGTGGTTGAGATAACAAATCTCAAAAAATCATTTGGTAATCAAGTGATTTTAGAAGATGTTTCTTTGTCATTATATGAAGGCGAAAATTTAGTAGTATTGGGAAAATCAGGAACCGGCAAATCGGTTTTGATAAAATGTTTAGTTGGATTATTGTCATCAGACAGCGGAAAAATTTTGGTTTTTGATGAAGATATGACATCTGCTACAGGAAAAGAATTGGCATTAATTAGAGAAAAAATGGGTTTTCTTTTTCAAAGTGGAGCTTTATATGATTCGATGACCGTTCGTCAAAATATTGAATTTCCGTTAAGACGAATAAAAAAAGAACTGACAGAAGAACAAATTGAAGAAAAAGTAAAAGAGGTTCTTGAAAATGTTGGACTCTCAGATTCTATTGACAAAATGCCTTCTGAACTTTCAGGTGGAATGCGAAAAAGAATCAGTTTGGCTAGAACTCTTGTAATTGACCCAAAAATAATGTTATATGATGAACCAACAACAGGCCTTGACCCCGTTACTTCAAACGAAATTAGCGAGTTAATTATTGAAGTTCAAAAAAAATACAAAACAGCTTCCATCATTATTACTCATGACATTAAATGTGCTCAAAAAACCGCAAATAGAATTGTCATGCTGGATAAAGGAAATGTTTTCAAAGAAGGAACATTAGAAGAATTTGAAAAATCAAACGAAAAATTAATACAATCATTTTTTAATTAAAACATAATGAAAGTACATTCACAAAACTTCAAAATACGATTAGGACTTTTTATTGCAATTGGAATATTCTTATTTGTTGTAGCCATATTTTTAATTGG
>JAUXNR010000185.1 GCA_030682755.1 Flavobacterium sp. | reverse complement strand
CAGCAGTTGTCATTAACTCATTATTACTGATTGTACATCCAATTTTGACTGCTCCAGGACGCATGAATTTGCTAAAATGAGCCATTACATAATATAAAGGTGTGAAATACACTTCATCTTTTTCCGGATCAACAATCACTGGAGCAACACACCAGTTTTTAAACCAATTTGGTCCACCTTGACGGTCTAAAACCATATTCCAATCTATCCAACCATCGACCCAATTGTTTAAACAACCAATCATATCGGTTGCATAACGATTTACCGGAGCATATTTTGGATGTAAATGCTTGTCTTCTGCACTTGCCCAATCCCAACCCCAATCGGTGGCTTCTTTTTTCCAATACCAAGCATCATCTTGCCAGTGTGGAATTTCAGAATCTACGCAACCTTCGGTTTCAATGAGGTATTTGTTGGGTGCTTTCTTGTGAGCATATTGCAACTGTTTCGGAAAAAAATCATACGTGCTTTCATACCAATGAATGGCGGTTCCTGCAAAATATTTTGAGGTTTCTTCGTTTTTATACATCGCATCCACCCATTCCGGTAAACCGGCTCTGTTTTGGTCGTAGCCGAAGATTTTTACATCTCTCCAACCGTCTTTTTCTAATTTTGGTCCAAGATGATTTTGCACAAACAAAGTCATTTCTTCGGGTGAAAAATGTGTGCTTTCCCAGTTATTTCCGTTTCCGTGCGGTTCGTTAATGACGGTAACTCCCCAGATATCAATGCCTTCTTTTTTGTAAGCCTCTAAATATTTTGAAAAGTATAAAGCAAATGCATCGTTGAATTCGGGTAATAATTTTCCGCCAACATAATTTTTGTTGTCTTTCATCCAAGGCGGGCACGACCAAGGTGAAGAAATGATTTTAAAACCATCTTTAGAAATGGCTTTAGCTTCTAAAATCATCGGAATTAAATCGTCTTTATCATCTTCGATGGTGAAATGTTCCATCAATAAATCGTTTTCTACTTTAGCATAAGTATAATTACTCAATGAAAAATCACATGATGCAATATGTGTTCGGGTTAAGGAATACTTTGCACCTTCATCACTAAAATAAGCATCCAAAATTTTCTTTCTGTTTTCTTTGCCTAATTTATTGAGTAAATAAGCCGAAGCTTCTGTAAAAGAACCTCCAAAACCGGTAATGGTTTGAAATTTTTCTTCCGGATTGATGTTGATGATTATCGGATTTTCAATTTCTGAAAATTCAGTTATTTTGGTTAATGAATTTCCTGCTTCAGAAGTTTCATAAACCTCAATTTCTATTTCTTTTGTATCGGAACAACTTGCCATAAAAAATGTGATTAGTAACGGAATAGTTAAAAATTTAAAATTGATTTTTATGTTTTTATTTTGCTTCATTACTTAGTTTTTTAGAATTGATGAAGGCATTTTTACATCCAACCATAATGATTTTTCATCACCATTATAGGTTTTTGTAATTGGTTTTCCGTTGCGGGTTAAGTTTTTAAAAGTTCCTTTATCAACTTCATTCCAAAGTGCGTATTTGGCTTCGTTTTGTAAATTAATCAGTCCGAAATGATTTTCTGAACCTAATGGATTAGCACTGTCTTTCCAGTTTTCGTCAAAGGCTTCAAAATAGAAGCAGGAAATATTTTCTTTGTTACTCCATTCTCGCATCAACTTATAAAACTGAGCCGATTTGTATTCATCCGTAGCTTTTGCACCGTTATTTCCATAATGTTCGTTGGATTGTGTTGCCCAACCTGTTTCGCCAATATGGATTGGTTTGTTTACGCCGATTGATTTCATATACTTAACAACACTTTCGTATTGACTGATCGCATAATCTCTCGAACGATGCATGGCTGCATCAATTTTTTCTTTATCAGACAACTGTTGTTCCTTTTCTTTAATTCCCCAAAAAATGGGATTGTAATGCGTGTCGTGCATCGGGTACGTGTGCATCGAAATATAATCCACAGCTTTGATTAATTGATTCAATTCTTCTACATGATATTCATTTCCGCCACCGCCCCAAGAAGCAAAATTGTCGGAACTTGTGATCCAAACTTCTTTCGGTAATTTGTTTTCTTTCTTCAAATTTTGAAGATGATTCACCCATTTTAAAATAATATTTGGCGTTACATAATAACTGGTTGCCCATTTTACCATAGCTTCATTTCCAACGGCAATAATTTTTATAATATCAGGATATTGATTGGTTAATCGAACGGCTTCGGCTATTTCAATGGCATTGCGATCACTTTCTTCGTGATGAATAGGAGGAAAGTCTGTCCACGCATTTTTGCAATCTATCCAAGCACCTAACATCAGATACATTTCAAACTTTTCATCTTCTTTTTTTAATTCGGTAATGGCTTTTAACAGATTTGAAACTTCTTCATAATGCACATTATACGTTCGTAGAACTTTAATATTAATGGCAGAAAGTAGTTTTACATCTTCTTTTATTTCAGCAATTGTGGGTTGAATTTCACGAGAATTCGTTCGATATCCACCGTAACAAATAGCTTGATAGTTTGCGTTTCCTAAAATCATTTTGGCCGTAATTTCTTTTGAGACTAAATTGTTATTGTCTTTTTGATTACATGATAGAACCATGAGGAATATGATGTAAATCAACTTTTTCATTATCGTAACTTATTTTCGGTCAATGAAACGAATACAGATTCAACTTCACCGGTTCTTTGGAATATTTTTTCACTGGTTTTTTTATCTAATTCCAAAGTTTGAAACGCTTCTTTTGTTCCGTTTTTATAAAAAACAGTCAGTGCATTTGATGTGTCGATTTTATAAATTATCGGCACTTGACAAACACTAAATACCAACGAATTTTCATCAAGCTTCATTACTTTTTTATTGCCATTTTCCAAAATAAAAGTCGCCTCGGTAGCTTGCGATAAAAATTCCTTTTTTTGTAATAGAGATGGCTGGAATTGTAATTTTCCATCTTTCATTTTTAAGCCTAATTCGCTAATTCGGGCAAGAATATCTTCTTTTACCTGACCGGTCATTCCCGGTTGTTGTGCTCCTTTGTTGAAGGGTGTGTGCGAATACGGATCGGTTGGAAAAGCTCCGTAAACTTCAGGTGATTTATGAACGCCAATTCCTTCGCCAATTTCATAATGATGAGCGATTAAGGCATCAATAATTTCTTGACTTTCATTATTGTTAACTGCTGCTTCACATACTTCGGAAACGGCAACATGCAATTTGGAAACCATGTGCCAATAAATAGAACCTAAACCTTCATAACCGTAAAAAGTGCCCGAACGACCTGTAAAGGCTTTGTGGTTAAAGACTTCTTCAAAAATATTTAAAACAATATCTTTTTCTTTTTGAACCAATTCTTTGTATGTTGTTTCTTTTTCTAATTGTTCCAAAGCAGTTTTTACATCATTGGCATTATGGAAATTTCCATTGAAATGATAACCACCTTTGATGTCTTTGTTAATTAGTTGAAAGTTATTTGTTTGAAGTAACTTTTTCAATAATTCAGACGATTCAACGCTTTCTTTTGGGATGCTGTTTTTTTCTAAAAACTTAGGTAATTCTTTATTTGGATATAAAATATAACTTTCTTGATCTTTGCGATAAAGCGAACTATTTCGTAAGGAATTCAACACTTCAAGCGATTCTTTTCCGTTTAAAAAACCGGAGCTTAAAACGGCTACCTGGCCTTCAAGCATTTCGGCTAAATAGGAAATAGAAACACCATTGTTTTCAATCGACATCAAATTATACGCATGATATAATTTGTCTTGGCGTTGATTGGCTTTAATGGCATGTTCAATAAAAGCTAAACTTACTTTTGTAAATGTTTTTAAACCCGTCATGGAATGCGTTCTTTTTTTACCCCAAAACCCACTGTTGTAAATTTGATGACGGTAATCGGAAGCTGCTTTTCCTAAAGCATCCAGTATTTTTTTTCTATTTTCATTATCAATCGAAGAAGATAAATGCGGTTGAAATGCCAATAGATTTTCTCTGATAGCATGATAAAATTCAACCATTTCATTCGAAATTTTGATGGTTTCTTGATTTGAATTTTCAAGAAGTTGTTCAAAGAATTTCAAGAATCTTCTCAAATAATATAAGGTTACCATCGAAACACCTTTACCAACGTACGCTTTATTGGCATCGTTCCATTCCGGGCGTTGGGTGTTCATCCAAATACCGGCTTCGGGGATAAAGTTTGACATTTTTGCCAACACTGTAGCCAGAATTTTTTCGATAAAATTGACATGATAAATTTCGTCGTTATTGTTTCTAAGCAATGCACCATCGGCACCAATTGCATTTCTTCGTGCAATTATTTTTGCTTCCCATTCATGGCTGTAACCAATAGTGTCTTTTGAATTTTTGAGAATTTCTTGGTATGATTTTATGGTATAAGGAACGGCGGCATACACAAAACATTCTTTATCAAAATAATCATTTAATTTACCGGGTTGGTATTTTTCGATAAACTCTAAAAATTTCAATAAATAGATGATTTGATGATCTCCCCAATAACCGATGTACGACCATGGATTGTCGGGTTCAATGGCTTCCCAATCAAAACCGCTTTTGGTAACGCGATACGGATTATACCCATCAAAAGTAGAAGCATTCAAAAATTTATGAATCATTCCGTCAATAAAATCAGGAAATGCAAAGGCTAAAGCTTCCCAGTTTTGGAAGATGTCTCGCCAGTTTCCTTCGTAATCTAATATTTTTGAACCGTCAATTTCACTTTTGGTATTGATGGAAAATTTATTCCATGGTCGACTTGGATCACCATGTCTTCTACTGAATTTGAGTGGAAGATATTCGGTGCAAAGACGAATTAAATCGGCTTCATCGCTTTGGTTTGCAAATTCTTGAATGAACTTATAATCAAAGGTTTCAGGAAGATTATTTAAAAATGAAGCATGTTTTTCAAAAACAAGTTTATTGGCTTTGGAAAGATAGGATTTAAAATCTTTTTTCTCAATTTGATAATTGTTGTCAAAAATTCCGCCACGCATGATGTTGAACAACACATTGGAAAAATGACGAGAATCTTTTCGGGAATCGGCAGTAAATTGCAAACCGTCTGCCGTAGCATTTAAGGCTATTAAATTTTCTGTGCCAAGATTTACATCATCAATCACTTTTTGTTCCAACATTTTATCGGTAGAAATAGCTTCTGCTAATTCAATTATTTGTGCTTGATTTTGATTGACATTGGCTATGATTTTCCAACTTTTGGTTGAATTGTTCTCTAAATTCAAATCAGTTGAAACAAAATATGCACCTTTTTCACCTTTAACATCTGTTTCGCCTTTAGGTTTTTGATTTTTTCTAAAAGCTGCAAGTTGTTTGGACGAAAGTAGATACGTTGGGTTTTCTAAACCTAACGACCAAGCGATGTTGGCTTTGAGAGCTTCGCTCGGTTCGGCTTTATCTACGATGATTGCACTTAATGCAAAAATTCCTAATCCGCTGTTTTCTTCTAACTCGCTACGTTTGTAAGCATCTACCAAATTGCTGGTTGTGGCTTGCAAACCGCTTTCTACACCATGAGGAAGAATGTTTTGAATTCCGTCTAACAGTGTGATGCTATAATTTTTATTCGAATTGTTTATGATTTCTGAAGTTCGCACAAATCCGAAAGCATTGCTCGAATTCCAATGGTATCTGAACGTGAGTTGCAAATCATGAAAAATTTCTTCAAAAATGATTTTATTACCGAAGGTATTCTTGTATAGATTTCGGCTGATGTTGTATTTATCATTGAATCGTTCGGAAAAAGGCTCCCAAATTAAAGTAGTGTCTTCCAATTGAATTTGAAAAATCGATTTACTTCCTGTGATGTCAGCAAACTCGGTTATTTTGTCATCTGTATAATAGGGGAAAAGGGCGAATTCTGCATTTTTTCTACCGGCTGTTAATCCGCCATTACTGGAAATAAACAACCAATGATTAGAATCACTCACGATACTCATGAAAAAGGGTCTCATGGCATCGGAGTTTTCTATTTTATAATATTTTTCGCCTTTGATATCAATTAATTGCATAAAATCAGTTCGATTGTAATTAGTTTTTTATGTTTAAAATCAACTTTAGAACAAATAGTAAAGTTGAATTTTTAAAGGAATTATTTCTAAAATGTACCTACTTTTAAAAAAAATATTTCGCTTAAGGAAGTTCGTTCAGGGTTACATTATCAATATTTACTCTACCGATTGCAGCACCCATGTCAAAAATTATTCTGGCATTATTGTTTGTGAAATTAGCGACCAAATCAATACTGAAGTTTTGAAACGCTGTTGTTAAATTTTGTGTCACAACCTGATTGGTCCATGGGTCATTACTCAAACCTATTCCCACAACCATAGTTCTATTTACGTCTGACCATGCATCAAAAGTTAATCTGTAAGTTTTGCCTTGTGTCATAGTAATTCCTTTGTGCGATAGATTCACATCAAAAGGATTACCTGCTGCAGCAACATTTATAGAAAAATAAGTATTTCCGTTTTCAGTAACTAAGAGCGAAGGTGCTATTGCGTTAACTACACCAAAAGTCCAAGGAGCCGTGCCGCTTTCAAAATTACCATTGGTCACTAATCCGCCTTGAAAAACAAAAATAGAAACGGTACTGCTAAAAGTATCTGTTGCTCCTGTTTGGTTGTTTTCTGATGTCAGTGTTACAGTATATTCACCTGTTTGTGTAAACGTTTTTACCGGATTTTTAAGCATTGAAGTTGTTCCGTCACCAAAATTCCATTCATAACTATCTGCATTTTCAGAGGTGTTTATAAACGTTATCATACCTGGCGAAGCTTCTCTTACAAAGGTATATCCGGCACTTAACTTGTTGTTTTCAATGGTGTTATCATCACTATCACAAGCTAAAAAACTGATAAAAACGAATAATAAGCTAACTATTTTTATTGATTTGTTCATGATTGTATTTTTATAATTTTATTGATAAACTCTAACATAATCTACAAGCATTCTTTGCGGAAAAGATGTATTAGAATCAGGGCTACCGGGTAAATTTCCACCAACAGCTAAATTCAAGATCATGAAAAATGAATTGTCAAAAACCCATTGTCCGCCTTCATTCTCAACTTGTTTTCTGGTGATTTGATTATACAAAACATCATCCACATACCAATTGATGTATTTTTCTGTCCATTCTACGCCAAACACGTGGAATTCAGTGTCAAATCGGCTATTTTGCAAAGTATATGTTTTTCCAATACTTTCTGCTCCAGAAAAACCCGGACCGTGAAGCGTTCCTAAAATTTTAGTTGGACTGTTTCCTAAGTATTCCATAATGTCAATTTCGCCACATTGCGGCCAACCAACTTGATCAATGTTACTTCCCAACATCCAAAAGGCCGGCCATAATCCTTGCCCAAGCGGTAACTTGATACGGGCTTCAAAACGACCGTATTTTTGATCAAATAAATTTTGAGTTTTCAATCGTGCAGAGGTATAGCTTGCACCACTAAAGGCCTCTTGTTTCGCTGTGATTATCAAATAACCATTTTGAACGATTACGTTTTCTGGTCTATCGGTATAAAATTGTAACTCATTATTTCCCCAACCATTAGAGCCTCTTCCAATATCATAAGACCAAATTGCAGGGTTTGGAGCACCATCAACATCAAAATTATCTTCCATAACCAAATTGAATTTTGTGACCACGGTTTGCGTTTCATCTTGATCGCATGAATACAAGCTGATGATTAACCCTACAAAAGCAAGGGATAATGCACTTATTTTATAATTTATATTTTTCATTTTTCTTTGTTAAAGTTTTTACTAATTATTGAGCATAAAAATATACGTTGTCTACCCATACACTAAAAATACCGCCTGGATTTCCGGAAACAAAAAATATTTGTCCAAGATTGGTAGCATCATTAAAGCCGGGGAAACTTGAAATAGGAATATCTAAACTAGCCCATCCATTAGCGTCCACGTTAGTTAAAGTTGCTGCATTAACTACAAAAGAACCAGAAGATGTTGTTGGCCCATTAGCTAAGCTACTATGAAGTTCTATTCTAATGAAATTACCTGCATTAACGGCTTGTCTGACATTTATGTCAACATGAAAATGCGTCATTCCGGTAATATTAACTCTTGATACAGTTTCATACATACCTATGCTGACAAAATCCAATTGGGTGTAATGAATAATATTATCAAGAGTTCCATTTAGGAAAGGTGCTTGTATATCTACATTATTAGGGTCATTTCCTGCACCACCTTGGGTAGCAGAACCTTGGAAGAAGCCATTATAATGCCTCACAGGAACATTAGTATATGCATCACTAAAAAGTGAAATTACAGTTGCGGCACTTCTTGTTGGAACAGGGGCATGTGGAAATTCACCAACAGCATTAATGGTTAAAGAACCTTGTGCTAAAGTGTTACCCATTTGAGCGGTTACTACAGCAGAACCAGAAGCACCAATAACAGTGGTAAAAATTTGGCCAAAATTATTCAATGTAAAAGGACTTGTTACATTTGTATTTGAGGAACTAAAGTTAAAGTAGGCTGGAGTTGTATTAACAGATACATTTTGACCATTAGCCAAATTATAAAGTGCACCTAATTCATTAATTATTTGATTTGATCCGGCAAAACCTTGTACGGTTCTATCATCTCCACTCAAAATAAATGGATAAAGAAGGGTATTGGTGCCTAATTTTTCAAACTTTAATTCGTCTATCCAAAACGTATAACCAAATCCATTTGTGGTTTGAGTACCGGCGGCATACCTGAACATTCCTCTTTCTTGTAATAATTTGGAGGGATCCGGAATTGGTATTATAATTTTTGTCCAATTCGTACCTATGCTAACATTAGTTATGGTAGCCATGTATTTATTGTCAATAAAATCTTCGCCAAAACCTAATTCAGCAATTGTAACACCCTGAGAAGCCTTTACATAAAATGTCAAGGCATCATAGCCTGTTAAATTGCGTCCGGCTCCATCAATTCTAAAAATAGCTCCGGCATATGTACCTTCAGGATCATTTGCATTTGGTACATCGAAACGCATCGAAGCAGAGCCTTTGTAGCTAACTTCGTTATCTACAGACCAAGCAGTTGGTTTTGAACCTCCATAAGGAAAGTAAAAATTAGAACCCATACCAATAGGAGTATCTGTAAAAATCTCTCCTGTTTTTGGATATGTAGCAATTGTTGCATCATCGGATATATCTCTGTCACAATTAAGATTGATCATCAAAACCAATCCTAAAAGAATCGTGTTTCTAAAATAATTAATTCTTCTATTTTTCATTTTACAATTTTTTAAAATTATTTACCAATATTTATATGAATATAAGTTCTGATTTCCCATTCGTTGCCGTTTGGAAATCCAACCGGACTTAAAATAGGCTCTGCAGGAAATGTATTAGCTGGAACAGAAGTTGGCAAGTATCTTGGAGAATATTGGTCAAGTGAACGCCAAATTCCCATGATTCCAATTCGGGTATCCGGTAAAATGAACCAGTTAGGTTTTCCTACCGATGTAGAAATATCAAGAGCACTTTGTAACGGATAGGTCAAGTTAAAATCTCTATGATAATCAAATGGTCCCCAATCATTGAATTTTAAATAAGAAACAACTTTTATTTTTCTGTAGATCACTCTTAAGTCATATCCCATTCTGTTTATAGTTCTGTCAGAGTCGCCATTGGCTTGACCGTTTCCAAAATAAATATTGGCAATTAAACCAAAATCAGGAGTTAATTTAGAAACTATTCGGGTGTTGGATTCCCACAAATCTTGAGCGGGAGCGGATCTTTCAAAGGCAAAAGAAGATCGATCTGCTAAAAATCCTATTGCGGCATCTTGCGTTGTTGGTAAATGACGGAAAACAAAACCGGTACTGAATGCAAATTTAGCATCTTCCATCATGTCGTTATTCCATTCATACATCCAAGTTGCTGGAGTTGGGTCAAAGGTTAATAAAAGTTCACCACCCACAGTTTCTCTGTTTGCTCTTACTACAAATGGATCGTCTAAAATGTTTCGTAATCTTCCTGGAGCATCAACTCCGTTTGGCATGGCTTCAACCAAAGGTTTTTGCCATAAGAAGTTTGGAGCAATTTGTAAGTTAGAATTAACATTATACGTTAAACCAGCTAAAAAGTTCATTTGATTACCACTTCCGCTATCTTTTAATCTCCATCCGGTAAAAGTTTGTGTGTTGTCAGCTCCACCCTGAGCTACTAATCCTTGTACGGCACCTTGGGT
>JAUXNR010000098.1 GCA_030682755.1 Flavobacterium sp. | reverse complement strand
CACTTCTGCAGAATAGGTTTCAATTTCAAACGGTAAATAATAATCTCCACTCCCATCCCATGGCATAATTTTAATTTTATTCAATCCGTTTGAACGCTCTTCAACAACCAAATAATCTTTAAATATTTCAATGCCTTCAATCAAGACATCGTTTTTGTGAGTAATAACATCAACCCAATTTTCTTGAGTTGTTGCATTGTCAGGGGTTTTCATCACTTTAAAATTAGTTGCGTTATCTTTATTTGTAACGATATAAAAGTGATCTTTAAAATGTGAAATGTTATACTCTAAACCACGAGTTCTGGGTTGAAATACTTTAAATTTTTCAGAAGGTTTATTTGCATCTAAAATTTGAAATTCTGATGTCAAAGTACTACTACTGTTGATTACTAAGAATTTTTTTGTTTTTGTTTTGGCAATATAAATATTAAAGGTTTCATCTTTTTCATGAAAAACCAATTCGTCTTTATTCAAGTCTGTACCAATTACATGCTTGTGAATTTTGTGGGAACGTAAAGTCTTTTTGTCTTTTGTAGAATAAAACAAAGTCTTATTGTCATTGGCCCAAACAGAATTTCCGGCAACATTTGTAATCTTATCTGCTAAAATCTCACCGGTTTCTAAATTTTTGATTTGTAAGGTATAAATTCTTCTTCCAACCAAGTCTGTTGCAAACGAAACCAATTTATTGTCTTCACTTACATTCAAACCTCCTAAATTAAAGTAAGCATGTCCTTTTGCCATTTCATTACAATCAAACATAATTTCTTCAGGAGCAGTTAAACTTCCTTTCTTCCGAGAATAAATTGGATACTCTTTTCCAACTTCATATCGGGTAATGTAATAATATCCGTTATATAAAAATGGTACAGATTCATCATCTTCTTTTATGCGTGACTTCATTTCATCAAACAATTCTTTTTGAAAGGTTTGCGTATGAGCAGTCATTTTTTGATAATACTCATTTTCATCTGTAAGATATTGAATAACTTCAGGATTTTCAGGGTTGTTTAACCAATAATACGGGTCAACTCGTTTGTCTCCATGTATTTCTAAAATAGTATCTTTTTTAGCCGCAATTGGAGGCATAAGGTCTGCTGTCATAGTAGTTTCTTTTTTTTCACAAGAAGTCGCAAAAATAAGCATAATAGAGCTAACTATATAAAGGTTTTTCATAAATGAATTCTGTTAAAAGGATGTATTTTTATGTAAATATAAAGTTTACGAATTGAAAAATTAATTTTAAAGACTATTTTTTTAGTTTTCACTTTTTTATGATTGTTTTAATTAAATAAACTTTCTTAAAATGTCGCATCAATTCCTGAATTTATAAAACAATATCATCAAATTTTGTGATTACTTAAAAACATGATTAAAGTCATATTTCTTTATATCAATTTCTATGAATTTTGTTTCAAATTAAGAATCTTATGGAATTTTGGAAAAAAAGAACAGCTAGCGAACGATTGCAACACATTGAAAAAGCCTTACAAGAAAATGTAAATTTTTCCAAAGATGCATCTTTAGGATATCCTGCATCAAAATTGGATGGAAAAGTATTTTATGATGATGCTCCTTTTTTAAAAGATGCACCGGTTTTGATGACCTATGTTGCCAATCCAAACCACATAGGATGCCATACAACTGGGACTTCTGAAAAAGCATTTAAAGGAACACAACAAATTGAAAGAGAAACTCTTGATATTTTGGCTGTTGATATCTTTGGAGCTAAAAAAAATCAGTTTGATGGATATATTGCTTCCGGCGGAACCGAAGCAAATCTCCAGGCTTTGTGGATGTATCGCAATTATTACATGAAAAATCATAATGCAAAACCTTCTGAAATTGCAATTATTGCCTCAGAAGATACTCATTATTCTATTGCTAAAGGTGCAAACATCTTGCTGATTGATTGGTTAAGCATTCCAGTTAACTTTGAAAACAGAAAAATTGAAACGGATGCTTTTAAAAAGATACTTTTAAATGCACTATCTACTGGTAAAAAATATTTTATCGTTGTATGTAATATGGGGACAACTATGTTTGGTTCTGTTGATAATCCGATGGATTACACCTCATTTTTAGACAAATTAAATTGTAACTATAAAATGCATATTGATGCAGCATATGGCGGATTTGTGTATCCCTTTTTAGCCAAAGATGAAAAGCTACTCAATTTTAAAAATCAAAAAATTACCTCAATAACTATTGATGCTCATAAAATGCTACAAGCTCCTTATGGCACAGGGATTTTTTTATGTAGAAAAAATTTAATTGAAAATGTACTCACCCAAGAAGCAGAATACGTTGAGGGAATGGATTTAACGCTTTCAGGAAGCAGGTCCGGTGCAAATGCCGTTGCTGTTTGGATGATTTTAAATACTTATGGTCCTAACGGATGGTTTGAAAAAATAAAAATTTTGCAAATGAGAACAGATTGGTTGTGCCAACAATTGAATGATATGCAAATAAAATATTTCAGAGAACCAAACATGAATATTGTAACCATTAAATCTGAATTTATTCCAGATGAAATTGCCCATCAATTTGACCTTGTTCCTCAAAAACACAATGAAGAAAATGAATGGTATAAAATTGTACTCATGGAACATGTTGAAGTGGAACATCTAAACAAACTCATAACCAAGCTCAAAAAAAGCAGATTAAGTATCGCCAACTAAAAAAATGCCACAAAAAAAGCCACACAATTGTGTGGCTTTAAAGTATTGTATGTTGAAATTAAGAATTTGATTCTGCTTTTTTTGCTGAACAACATGCTTTTTTCTCAGAACCACAGTCTTTCTTTTCTTCAGAAGCTGCTGCCTTTTCGGTTTTAGCTTTTGATTTTTTCTTTTCTTTATTTTTTGGTTCACCAGCCATGGCATCCATTGAAAAGAAGAAGGCTGCTACTGCAAATAATGCTACGATTTTTTTCATAATACTATAATTTTTAAACGGTTAATGCAATTGTTATAAAAACAAATATATCAAATCTTAATGAATTGACAAGTTTAATTAAGAATAATCTTTTCCGAAATAGTTTGAAGCAGTTGTTGTTTTGATAAAACTCCTGATTGTCTCCAAACTTGTTTTCCTTGATAAAAAAGCATCATTGTTGGCACTCCTCTAACTTGATATTGAGCGGCTAAGGCTTGATTTTTATCTACATCAATTTTAATGATTGAAATAGTTTCACCCAAACTGTCTTTTACTTCCTTTAAAATCGGACTTA
>JAUXNR010000086.1 GCA_030682755.1 Flavobacterium sp. | reverse complement strand
TAACATTTTTTTGATTGATTGTATAAAAAAAAACCACGAATTCACAAATAGTTTTACTTTAATTCGTGAATTCGTGGCTTATAATTTAGTTATAGTTAACTCGTTGGTTTTTCTGCTTTTTGAATTTTTACATTCAATTCTTGAGCTTCATCTTCAATATCCATAAAAATTTCATCGCCTTCTCCAATTTTGGAAGTGATAATTTCTTCGGCTAATGAATCTTCTACATATTTTTGAATGGCTCTTTTTAATGGTCGAGCTCCAAATTGCTTATCAAAACCTTTTTCGGCAATAAATGCTTTGGCTTTATCCGATAAATTCAAAGTGTAACCTAAATCTTTGATTCGAGCATATAATTTTTTCAATTCGATTTCAATAATTAAATCAATGTGTTCTTTTTCTAAAGCATTGAACACAATCACATCATCTATACGATTCAAAAATTCAGGAGCAAATGTTTTTTTCAAAGCATTTTCAATAACACTTTTTGAATGGTCATCTGCTTGCGAAACTTTTGCCGCTGTACCAAAACCAACACCTTGACCAAAATCTTTTAATTGACGAGCTCCCACATTGGAAGTCATAATGATAATGGTATTTCTAAAATCGATTTTTCGACCTAAACTGTCCGTTAAATAGCCATCATCTAACACTTGCAACATCATATTAAAAACGTCCGGATGAGCTTTTTCAATTTCATCTAATAAAACTACACAATATGGTTTGCGACGCACTTTTTCGGTTAATTGACCACCTTCTTCGTAGCCAACATATCCAGGAGGAGCTCCAACTAGTCTGGAAATCGCAAATTTTTCCATGTATTCACTCATATCAATTCGAACCAAAGCATCTTCAGAATCGAATAATTCTTTGGCTAAAACTTTCGCCAATTGTGTTTTTCCAACACCGGTTTGACCTAAGAAAATAAACGAACCAATCGGACGATTCGGATCTTTCAATCCGGCACGATTTCGCTGAATCGAACGAGCAATTTTCATCACCGCTTCGTCTTGACCAATTACTTTTCCTCTGATTAATTCAGGTAAATGAGCTAATTTATTGCTTTCAGTTTGTGCAATTCTGTTTACGGGAATTCCGGTCATCATCGAAACGACATCAGCAACATTATCTTCGGTAACGGTAATTCTGTTGTTTTTAGAATCAATTTCCCATTGTTCTTGAGCAATTGCTAACTCTTTTTCGATGCGTTTTTCATCATCTCTCAGTTTAGCTGCTTCTTCGTATTTTTGTTTTTTAACGACAGTATTTTTCAATTCACGAACATCTTCCAATTGTTTTTCGAGTTCCAAAATTTGTTTTGGCACTTCAATGTTGGTGATGTGAACGCGTGAACCAGCTTCGTCTAACGCATCAATAGCTTTGTCCGGTAAAAATCTGTCAGACATATAACGACTGGTTAATTTTACACATGCTTCAATAGCATCCGGTGTATACGTCACACTATGATGATCTTCATACTTACCTTTAATATTGTTCAAAATAGTAATGGTTTCTTCAATCGAAGTTGGTTCAACAATAACCTTTTGAAAACGTCTTTCCAAAGCACCATCTTTTTCAATGTATTGACGGTATTCGTCTAACGTTGTGGCACCAATACATTGAATTTCGCCTCTGGCTAAAGCAGGTTTAAACATATTCGAAGCATCCAAAGAACCTGTTGCTCCACCGGCACCAACTATGGTATGAATTTCATCGATAAACAAAATGATGTCGTCATTTTTTTCCAATTCATTCATCACCGCTTTCATTCGTTCTTCAAACTGTCCGCGGTATTTTGTTCCGGCAACTAAACTCGCCAAATCAAGCGTAACTACTCGTTTATTAAATAAAATTCGGGATACTTTCTTTTGTATGATTCGCAACGCTAAACCTTCGGCAATGGCAGATTTACCAACACCTGGTTCACCAATTAGAAGCGGATTGTTTTTCTTTCTTCTACTTAAAATTTGTGAAACACGTTCGATTTCTTTTTCACGACCCACAACAGGGTCAAGTTTTCCTTCTTCGGCCATTTCGGTCAAATCCCGTCCAAAATTATCTAAAACAGGGGTTTTTGATTTTTTATTGGTTTTATTTCCGTGCGTATTAAAACTGCCTTCTTTCAAACTGTCATCTTGTCCTGAATCATCATTAAATGATTCCGCTTTCGGAAGATTTTCATTAAAATCTTCCTCGTTGTTATTAGGTATCATATTTATGTATTGTTCTTTAGCTGTATCGTAATCGATTTTAAGCTTGTTTAATAATTTTGTGGTTGGATCGTTTTCGTTTCTTAGAATGCAAAGCAAAAGATGTGCCGTGCTTATTGAAGAACTTTGAAAAACTTTGGCTTCAAGAAAAGTAGTTTTTAAAGCTCTTTCCGCTTGGCGGGTCAAATGCAAATTCTTTTTTTCATTGCCAATTTCGGCATTTGGATTAGGCGGACTCAGGATTTCAACCTTTTTGCGAAGGTGTTCTAAATCTACATCCAGGTTATTAAGAATAATGATAGCTTTACCATTTCCATCTCGTAATATGCCCAACATTAAATGCTCAGTTCCTATAAAGTCATGCCCCAAGCGAAGAGCTTCTTCTTTACTGTAACTAATTACATCTTTAACTCTTGGTGAAAAATTATCGTCCATAGCAACTGGTTTTTATAATGTAAATGTAATAAATATGATTAGAAGAATCAAAAATCATTCCTTGTCATAACTACTGACAGTAAATTGACAAAAAAAAATTCAGAAATAAAAGCTAAAGTGTAACATACTTATCAACCAAAAAGAGCACTGTTTTTGTTAATAAATCATTGAAATTTGTTTGATTTTATACCTGAAAAAAAGTTGAAATTCCTTATATTAGCACGTTTTGTTAAAATATAATTTTTAAAATATAATTACTTATGTCTGAAGGAGAAAAGTTAATTCCTATTAATATTGAAGATGAGATGAAATCAGCTTACATCGATTATTCGATGTCTGTTATTGTGTCACGTGCTTTACCTGATGTTAGAGATGGTTTAAAACCTGTGCATCGTAGAGTTTTGTATGGAATGTATGATTTAGGAGTTTTTTCAAATAGAGCCCATAAAAAATCGGCTAGAATTGTTGGAGAAGTTTTAGGTAAATATCACCCACACGGCGATACATCAGTTTATGATGCAATGGTTCGTATGGCTCAAGAGTGGAGTTTGCGTTACCTTTTGGTAGATGGTCAAGGTAACTTTGGTTCTGTTGATGGTGATAGTCCTGCAGCAATGCGTTATACGGAAGCCAGAATGCAAAAGATTTCGGAAGAGATTATGGCTGATATCGAAAAAGAAACTGTTGATTTTCAATTGAACTTTGATGATACGTTATATGAACCAAAAGTGATGCCTACAAAAGTTCCTAATCTTTTGATTAACGGTGCTTCTGGTATTGCGGTTGGTATGGCAACCAATATGCCTCCTCATAATTTAACAGAAGTTATTGATGGTACATTAGCCTATATTGATAACAATGAAATTGAAATTGATGAGTTGATGAATCACATCAAGGCTCCTGATTTTCCTACCGGAGGAATCATTTATGGTTATGAAGGAGTTCGTGAAGCATTCAAAACTGGTCGCGGACGTATTGTGATGCGTGCCAAAACAAGTTTTGAAGAAAGTAACGGAAAAGAGGCAATCATTGTAACAGAAATTCCATATCAGGTAAATAAGGCTGATATGATTAAAAAAACAGCCGATTTAGTTAACGAGAAAAAAATCGAAGGTATTTCAAATATTCGAGATGAATCGGATAGAAATGGTATGCGTATCGTTTATGAATTGAAACGTGATGCAGTTCCTAACGTTGTGTTGAATACCTTATATAAATTTACGCAATTGC
>JAUXNR010000081.1 GCA_030682755.1 Flavobacterium sp. | reverse complement strand
AGGTTGTGGTTGCCAAGTTATTGATTGGTGGAGACCAACTTCCGTTAATACCATTTGTGGAAGTTCCAGGTAAAGGTGATAAAGAAGTACCCAGACAAATTGGCTGTACTTGATTGAACGTTGGCACTATATCAGACACTGTTATAGTAATATATTCTCTACACGTTTGACCATTTACTGTGGTATCAACCCAATATTCAGTGGTGGTTGACGGATTAACAGAAATAGTGGGTGTGGTAGCACCTGTTGACCATAAATAAGAAACACTATATTGAAAATTATGAAGCGTGGTAGCTAGTACAAAAACACGCTGCACCGAAGAAGCACCAAAATCGTTTATCACTATCTTATCCACCGCTGTTGGAGTTGGTAAAGGGATATTGATTCTATCTAATCTTCTACTAAGATTTGCACTAGTCCAATAATTAACCGTGTTTACATTATTAATTGTACTTGTATAGGAAGCACTATTATTAAAATCGCGAATGTCATCATCCCCTACTAAATTTTTAACATAGACTAATTGATTGTTATTGTAAAATTCAACATTTAATAAAGCAGGTGTTCCTGAAGAACCCCAGTAAGTATTTGCAAACAAACTAAAGTCGGTAATAATTCGGCAAGTTGTTGGAAGCACCAAGGATCTTGGATTAGAACCGGAAGCATAACGGGCACTCCATGAATTAAGTGTTGTTGTCCAGGGTTGAATAAAAAAAGGTACGCCATTAAAAACAAAATTCCCGGCTTGAGCTTGGGTTAACAAGGTATTACCATTGAATGACGAACTGGAAGGATTTGAATTAAAACTCGAAGAAAAATCCAGAATAGTAAACGGATCAATTGAAAAGTTGTTCGTTGGAACAGTTAGTTGCACCGTTTCATTGGGACAAACAACCGTTTCACTTGCAGTAATCCCGGATTGTATCAAAACCACAGTTACAGCGAGTCTTTCACTACTTTCAACACCACCAATTGTTTGGGAAGCAAAATACACCTGACAATTCAAAAGTGTTGTAGTGGATGGCAAAGGCACACCTCCAACAGCAGTAGCATACCACAAAATTTGCGAACCGGTGGCTTCTAAATCTGCAACTGTTGGAGAAATACTATAACAGATAACTTGAAAACCCTCCCCAATTGGTGCAGGTGTATTTAATAAATTATTTCTCGTATTGTATTTGTCTACTTCGATTGAAATGGAATTTGTATGAGCTGACATGGAGTTAAATGAGAACCAAATAAGGATACATATTGTTCTTTTTATAAACATAGTTTGATGCTTCATAATACTATAATATTCATTAGTTGAGACAGATTCTTTGAAAATATCCAATTGATTCTTTGAATCGATTGGATTGATAAAACCTTTATTTTGAAATAGTCTTCTCGCTTATTTTCTTGCTATTAAAGATCGATTTATTACTTCTTTAAAAACAGATCTTAATTATTGACTTAGGAATTTAATAAGAAGTGTTAGCAATTAATTTTCTATTAATAATCTTAAAAGCTAAATGTAATCGATTACGTAAATTTAATAAAATATTTTAATAACCAACATTTTTTATGATATTAATTTTTTTTACGGCAAAAAAATGAGATACTTTAAAAATTCTCTTATAAAATGAAAGAATTATCTAAATATCACTTTAAGAAAAGTTGAAGTTGAGATAGGAGAATTTAGAGAGGAAATTAAATGAATTCATTTAAAAAAGGAACTCATTGAGAAAATTTTAAAAAGTATCCTTAAAAAAAGCAGACCTATAAGCCGGATTCTGTATTCGCCGAAACGAACCCTTATCATTTATCTTGCCAAGCCATTACTGACTTGATCTAGCTGCCTACCCTTCAACATCGAACGAGTAGCTCTTATCCGCCGAAACGGAGCGTTGATATACATGGCATTGCACCGCATAGAGTTTACCTGGTTTCACTACAGCCGAACTGTACATACTTTCTGTTGCACTGGTCCTTCTCGTCCCAAAAGACGAGAGACGGGAGTTACCCGTTATGCTACTCTTTGGTGTCCGGACTTTCCTCCTTCGCCTAGGCGAAAGCGATAAGGCGGTCTGCGGGGCAAAGGTACTTCTTTTTAAGGAATTGGAAATTGATTGGTAAGGAATAAATAAACAAAAATTGCAATAGCGGTAACGATTGAAATTCCAATATAAAAAACCAAAAACACCGGAATAAAGAGTAATGTTTTTAAAAACATTTGCCTTGGTGTTAAATTGAAAATTTTCTTCAGAAAATAAACATGCAAAATCGTGTAAAGGACTATGGAAAAAACGGAATAATAATTCATTGGCGGTTTAACCACATACAAAACCGGAATAAACAAAAATGATAAAATGGCACACTGGGAATACGTATAACCATAAATCACTAAGTGTTCGGCGTAATTATATTGTTTCAAATTATAAAAAACAATTTTAGACATTAACGCCATAAAAGGTAAGGATATTAAATATACCAAATTGTTATAATCTGCAACCTTTCTCATAATTTCTTCCATTTTAATGGGAGAATTTGGATCAGAAAATTGGGCATAATCAATTTCAACCAAATGTCCTCTAACCATTAACAATGAAAAAAATCCACCCATGGCAACCGCAATAATAAAATAGGAAATCGGGTTTACATACCGCATTCGCAATCCGTTGATGTAGCCATTTACCACATCTGAAGGATCTGCAAAGATGGCTTTGAAGGTGACAAAAAACTTGTTGTCAAAACTAAAATACGTCAGTGACAAATCAGAAACTATTTGTTTTATTGTAATTCTGTTTGCAATGACTTTTGCACCGCAAGTAGAACAAAACGCATCATTGACTAGCATTTCACTTTGACAATTTTTACAAGGCATGGATTTAAATTTTTATCTAAAGTAAAAAAAATAACTTTGTACATTTGAAAAAAGTTTCAAAATCAACATCAAATTAATCATCGCTTGCACGAGCGTCCCGCTCGTGTCCACAATCTAGATTAAATCAATCTCTAAAAAAGTTTTATCATCATTTACATAATTTCAGCACAAGACAGGGTGAAAAAATTGCAATTTTTGACTCATCTCTAATTTTGAAACACGTTGTGTCCTTTTTCTTCATTACATTCCTTTAAAGTGCTTTTCAGTTGTAAAAATGGTAAATTTACAGCTTAACTCTTATTTTTAAATATTGATTTACAAATGGTTAATTTCTTAAAATT
>JAUXNR010000077.1 GCA_030682755.1 Flavobacterium sp. | reverse complement strand
TTGATGTTTGTATTCATTTTAAAATATTCACAACCCAATTCATTTAAAATTTTGACGCTATAAAAAGTCTGCTAACTGTTCTTATCCAACTTTTTTATAGTTTCAATTCCAATTATTTCAATCAACTTATGCAGTCCCTTTTTGAAAATAATCCTAAACCCTAATTCAATGATTACAAATCGAAGAACGATAACAAACAATAGCGTTTGGAATAGAAGTTGTGAAGAGTTTTCAAACCCATTATTGAGCAATGAAATTAAAAATCCTAAAATTGCAAACAAAGTGAAGGCTATAAAAATAAGCTTGTAAGTTTTATGTATTGTTATTTCTAAAATTCCGTTTTGATTTTCGAGTTTGCATTTCAAAACACAAAAACATCCATACAGTTTTCTGGACAACGCAATTTCAAAATCCGTAGTATTTATTATCCCAATAAAGCTTTGATTATCCCAATTTGAAACATAGTGTTCGCTTGATACCGTTTGTTTTCGCAATTCCGTTAATGCGTTCAAACTACCTTTCTTAATTACAATCGAATATTTTTGAAACGGAAATAGTTTCATTTAATACAAGGGTTTTATCAAAAGGTGTTTTAGCATATCATAATTATATTTCAAAGTAATGATTGGCGATAAACTTCTAATTGCTCTTGGTAAGTGGCATTCATGAATAAATTCCAAATGGTCTTCATACAAGGCAAATTCACTAATTGTAAAATCCTTTTTGCAAGTTTCATAATTTTCCAATACCCATGAATAAGTTTGAGCGTCAAGACCTGAATTTGAATCATCGAGCATATCTTTCAATTCTTTTTTTTGCTTGTCATACTGTTGGTCTTTATCAAAAATCACATCGCGTCTGAATGCATCCGTAAGTGTCACAATTTCATCAATAGCAACAAACGTTCCCGTTTTTGTGGAATAAGTGAAATAGGAAGTCCACATCGTACAATTTGCCCCGCAACCTTCTGCACTGATGTTCAATGATACAAGTTCATTTTTATTGTAAGTCACTTCAAAGTCAAGGTAAACAATACTGTCATCAGCCCATTTAACTAATGCTAAATCAGTTGGCAAATTCATAAACTCATTAGCTGTAAACCGATTCTTTATGTCTTCATTGATAAGGGTATCAATCTCAAAAGTACCTGTTTTGACTATTGGAAATTTTAATGTAACAACAGGGAACTCATTTTGTATTTTGGATCCAGAAAACAATAATGTATCAATACGAACCCCCTGACCAAATGAATTTAATGCTAAAGTCAAGAGTAGAAATAGTACTAGTTTTTTTGTCATCATTTTGATACTTAATTGGGATATTTACAAGCTTTTAAAAACATTTCGAATAACATGGAAACAAAAAATAGTGCATCCCGTTTTATTTTAATCATACAAACACTACCAGCAAACACCTTATAACTCCGCCTGAGCTGCTTTACTGCGTTTAGAAGCTCTTTCCTTCAATTGTATTCTAACATCAGACAAATAGCTATACACTATGTGATAACCCGGAATGTTATTGTCATCACCTTCAATACTACATTCAATAGTATCAGATCTCCAAATCCATTTTTTACCATATTCAAATGAAGTAGCACCATAAGCATTCTTCAAAATAGAATATAAGCCAAATTCTTTTTGCGTTACAACATGAATTCGTCCAATCGTATCATTGGTGACATTTAGATAAATGAAAAGAATTTTAGCAGAACCAATCATATCCGTTTCTTTACCAACATAAACATAATTTGAACTTGAATTAAAACTCAATTTAAACAATGCCGTAGTACGGTCATCTTTCAACACAAACTCAGGATGGTCCTTGATAGTTCCACCTAATTTAATATTCCTAAATCCATTTTGAGAACTCAAAAAATTACAGTCCTGCGAAAAGAGAGTGGCACAAAACAATAAAAGTGTTAAAATAAAAATGATTTTTTTCATAGTAAAAATTTTATTGCAAGTTATTTAAATTGAACCCACTTCACCCAGTAGCAAATTTCGGAACTGATTATTTTATGTTAAAGATAAAAATTCTTACGAAACCGAAACATGAACGTACCACAAAATTAGCAATTGCTTAAAAAGGTTATCATAAAAGTTATTTCCCCGACACCACCCATTGATTATATTTAGCAACTAATTCAATTACAGAACGCTCCTTATCCTTTTTTTCAGCAAAGAATAAACTTTCAAGTTCATTCTCAATAGCATCGTTACTGTGCAAATAAAGTTTTAATAGTTTGTATTCCTCTTTTGTCAATTGCAACTCATTATAGCACAACAACTCCGGCCTTGACCCTTCAATGCCAATATAATAAGAATAAAAACTAGTGCTGTTAAAATTAACACCACCTTGATTACCAATTGG
>JAUXNR010000073.1 GCA_030682755.1 Flavobacterium sp. | reverse complement strand
TGAGTACAAATTATATGAAACTTTTTTAAAAAATTCACAAGAACGATTTGATGGAATTAAAGGATTGATTATTGCGGGAGATCGACCAGCAATTGATAGCATTGAAGCCGGAATTTTAGTAAAATCCAGAAAATTGAGTTTAGAACAATCCCGTTTGAAATTACTAAAATCGAAATTGGAATTGTCAAACTTTTTATGGTTTGAAAACAATCTTCCATTAGAATTGCAAGACGGTATTTCACCCGAAAGTGAATTGAAAAAAAAGGTTCAAAACACCTTAAAAACAAACGGATTATTGTTAGCTGATATCGATTTTCAAAATCACCCAAAAATTAGATCGTTGCAAAACAAAGTTTCAATTTTAGAAGTGGACAAACGACTTAAAGGGGATTTATTGAAACCAACTATCGACTTAAATTACAATTATTTATCTGAACCTGAATTTGTAAGGGATTTTAACACCGTAAATTATAAGTACGGTGTAAACTTTAGTTTCCCTCTGTTTTTGAGAAAAGAACGAGGAAATTTTAAAATTGCCAAACTAAAACTGCAAGATGCCGAATTGGATTTGAAATTTGAAGACCAAGTGCTCAGAAATAAGATTAATTATCAATTGGAAGAAATTAGTTCTTTAAAAAATCAAATTGCAATTGCAAATGACTTGGTAAATGATTTTAAAACCATGCTAGATGCCGAAGAACGAATTTTCTTTTTTGGCGAAAGTTCTTTGTTTTTGATTAATTCCAGAGAAAACAGTTTATTGAGCACCAGTTTGCAACAAATTGATACCGAATTTCGGTTTTTTGTGGCCAATGCCGATTTGTTTAAGTTGATAGCGAATCCGCAGTTTAATGATTAATTTTTATACTTAGATGGTTAGAAGTTTAAGGGTTTAAAAATTTAAAAGGGAGCGATTAATAAATAAACTAAAGTCCAAAAACGTTTAAGATTTTGTGTCATTTCGACGAAGGAGAAATCACATAAAGTTATTCAGATTATGAGGTTCCACCTTCGTCGGAATGACAACTTGAGGACAAAAAACGACTCACATTACTGCAAGTCGCCTTTTAAACTTTTAAACCGTTACTCAACAAATCATTTTTTTAATATCCATCATTTCATAATACGCTTTATCAATCCATTCACGGTGGTTCGGGTGTGCGATTTTAACCATTTCTGCTACACGTTGTTTCAAGGTTTTCCCGTAAAGGTTTGCAATACCATATTCGGTCACAATATATTGAACATGAGAACGAGTGGTAACAACACCTGCTCCTTGTTTTAAAAACGGTACAATTCTACTTTCTCCTCGTTTGGTTTGCGATGGAAGTGCAATAATCGCTTTTCCGCCAATGCTTAACGAAGCTCCTCGCATAAAATCCATTTGACCACCTACTCCGGAATACATTTTTCCTCCAATAGAGTCGGCACAAACTTGTCCGGTTACATCCACTTCGATGGCGGAATTGATAGCAACCATTTTTGGGTTTTTACGAATTCTGGCAGTATCATTTACGGCCGATGATTCTTTCATTTCGATGAATGAATTGTCATCTACAAAATCGTAAAGTCGCTTGGAACCCATTAAAAAAGTAGCTAAAACACGTCCTCTGGTAGTTCCTTTGTAATTGCAATTGATGACATCACTTTCAATTAAATCGATGACGCCATCCGAAAACATTTCAGTGTGCAATCCTAAATCTTTGTGGTTGGTTAATTTACTTAATGCCGCATTTGGTATAGAACCAATTCCCATTTGAAGTGTGCTTTTGTCTTCGATAAGTGAAGCTACAAATTCGCCTATTTTCTCTTCTATTGGCGTGAAAGGTTCAATGTGATGTGCATAAATTGG
>JAUXNR010000069.1 GCA_030682755.1 Flavobacterium sp. | reverse complement strand
TGTTTAACTCCAATGATAATTATCCAGTTAGTGCAGATACAACTTTGCCGTTTGCCCAACACCGGGATATTTTATATTTAAGCGGTGTTGATCAGGAAGAAAGCATTTTATTGCTTTTTCCGGATGCTCCTTATGCCTATTTAAAAGAAATTTTATTTTTAAGAGAAACCAACGAACATATTGCAGTTTGGGAAGGGGAAAAACTTACCAAACAAAGAGCTTTTGAAGTATCGGGTATTAAATCCGTTTATTGGTTAACCGATTTTCATAAAGTATTGAAAGAAGTAATGTCATATGCTGATACGATGTATATCAACACCAATGAACATTATCGTGCTTCCGTAGAAACAGAAACTCGCGAAGATCGTTTTATCAAATGGTGGAAGGAAAATTATCCGGCTCATAAAGTGGAAAAAAGCAATCCGATTTTGCAACGTTTGCGTTCTGTGAAAGAAAGTGAAGAGCTTGATTTGTTGCAAAAAGCATGTGATATTACTGAAAAAGGTTTCAGAAGAGTACTTTCCTTTGTGAAACCCAATGTGATGGAATATGAAATTGAAGCCGAGTTTGCTCATGAATTTATCCGAAATCGTTCCAAAGGATTTGCGTATACGCCAATCATAGCCTCGGGAAATAATGCGAATGTGTTGCATTACATTGAAAACAACCAACAATGCAAAGAAGGCGATTTGATTTTATTGGATGTTGGAGCAGAATATGCCAATTATTCCAGTGATATGACCAGAATGATTCCGGTTTCCGGTCGTTTTTCAGACAGACAAAAAGAAGTTTACAATGCGGTTTTGAAGGTTAAAAACGAAGCAACAAAACTTTTAGTTCCGGGAACTTTGTGGAAAGAATACCATGTGGAAGTAGGCAAAATCATGACCTCAGAATTGTTAGGTTTAGGTTTACTCGATAAATCCGATGTGCAAAATGAAAATCCGGAGTGGCCGGCTTATAAAAAATATTTCATGCACGGTACCTCGCATCATTTGGGATTAGACACACATGACTATGGATTGTTGCACGAACCTATGCAAGCCAACATGGTTTTTACGGTGGAACCCGGCATTTATATCCCGAAAGAAGGTTTTGGAATACGATTGGAAGATGATGTGGTGATTCAAAAAAGCGGTGAACCATTTAATTTGATGCGGAATATTCCGATTGAAATTGAAGAGATAGAATCGATAATGAATGCTTAAATTGGTTTAAGAGTTTAAAGGTTTATAAGTTTAAAAGGCGACTCGCAGGAATGCGGGTCGTTTTTTTGTCCGCAAAGTTGTCATTCCGACGCAAGGAGGACACGAGCAATAGCGAACTGGTGAAGCAATCTCATAATCTGAATAACTTTATGTGATTTCTCCTTCGTCGAAATGACACAAAATCCTGAAGATTATTGTTTTTTGGGTAATTGTTTTTAGGAAGAAAAATTTTTAAATCATTTTCAATGAAATCATCAATTATTTGAACATAAAAAAAGGAGATTCTCAGTTAAGATTCTCCTTTTTAATTTATTTTAAAAAAGTTATTCAATACTAAATAATCTCAAAGCTTCGTTTAACTCATTAATTTTCTGAGTTTTTATATCTTCATTTTCCCAGCTAGTTTCATTTATGAGAGCAAGATTTTTAGTGTAAAATTTATCAGAATAGCTAGTTAATTCCTTTGCGGAAACTTCAGACTTCAAGGAATTTAAAAGCAAATAAAAGTCATTAAAATTTGGAAGATTGGCAGAGGATTCAAGCTGTTCATTAATGTAATACAGCTTTTGTTGTTTAGTACCATATTCAATTAAACCATTTCTTATCATCAACATAAAACCAATTTGTCTTAAGTTGTCATAATAGGGTTCATTTTTAGAAGACGGTACACTTGACCTATAAATTGCATCCACTTCATTTAATCCTTTTTGGTCTTCTAACATAAACTCAGCTTTTATCGGATGATCAGAAGGTGGATTAAATGAATTTCTATTGAGAGCGTTTTCGTGTAACTCTTCACCAACGATAGCACTTTCAATAACTTCGTTCTTGTCATTATTGCAAGAAACGAAAAATATAAATATTATAAATAAATATCTCATAATTGACTTTTTTTAAATTTATGCAGGTGGGCAACAAGCTCTAACGGCGTCACTAAAAGAAACTTTCTGAACATCTCGAACAATCCAAGTCATTCCTGGTCCAGGTACATAAGTTGTAAAATAACTGCCGTGATTAGTGTTTTGACTTCCTCCACAACATCCACCAGAACCATCTAATACAGCGTAATCATACATGCCTTGTTCATATGACCCGCACGAACATTCCTCAGCATTTAATGTTAAATGCAACATAAACACAAAAATTAATAAAAAGAGTTTTTTCATATATCTAAGTTTTTAAGTTAAAATTTCAAAAATAAAAAATAAAAAATAAAAAATAAAAAATTTTAACATAATTAATTGACATTCCGTTAATTATATATTACAAACTGATGTTTTGAGTTACTATTGTGATTAATTACTGATGATTTGGTTTAAAGGTTTATGAGTTTAAACGTTTAAAATGCGATTTTCTGGAATGCTGGTTGTTTTTTTAAACACAGATTTGAAAAATTATAATAATTTCTAAAATTTTACAAATCTGTGTTCAAAATAAAATTAAATTAATTCCAATTGGATATTAATTTAGTTATAATTTACTTTGCCAAACCAACTTTTCAACCCGAAACCCGAAACTTGAAGCCTGAAACCAAAAACATACACTACAAAAACACCAAAATCAATTACACCGATACCGGAAAAGGAACCGCTGTGGTTTTATTGCATGGTTTTTTAGAAAATTTGGGAATGTGGAACAATTACATTGCTGATTTTTCAAAAAAAAATAGAGTGGTCTGCATTGATTTGTTGGGTCATGGTGGGTCTGAGTGTTTGGGCTACATTCACAGTATGGAGGATCAAGCTGACATGGTTCATGAAGTGTTGTTGAAACTACGAATCAGAAAAGCGATTTTTGTGGGCCATTCAATGGGTGGTTATGTGGCATTGGCTTTTGCAGAACATTATCCGGACATGATGAAAGGACTGGTTTTGTTGAATTCTACTTCAAAAGCAGATAGCGACGAACGAAAAGCAAACCGGGATAGAGCAATTTTAGCGGTAAAACAAAATTACACCGCATTTGTTCGAATGGCAATTTCAAACTTATTCAGTGAAGACAACAGAGAGCTTTTAAAAGATCAAGTTGAAGTCGTGAAACTTGAGGCTTTAAAAACCCCGTTACAAGGCATTATTGCGGCTTTGGAAGGCATGAAAATCAGAAACGACCGCGAAGTGTTGCTGCATTTTGCTCCTTATCCCATTCTATTAATATTGGGAAAAAAAGACGGCGTATTAAATTATGAAGACAACATTGATCAAATCGAGGGTTCAAAAGCTACATTGATAGCACTTCCTGATGGTCACATGAGTCATATCGAAAATGAAGCGGAGTTGAAATCTATTTTGTTGACATTTTTCAAAAAAATATAACCCCTCAAAGTTTATATTTTCTCTTCAAATGGAATTTCCTGATTTAGAATTTCATTCAACAATCCGATCAATTCCGTTTTGAAAGCTTCTAATACAGAAGTGTCTATTAAATTGGTAATAACTTCACGACCTTCTTTAATTTGAAACGGCATGAATCCCACTTTTAGGTTTTTAAAAGAAATGATACCGGCTTCCATTTCTGTATTAGGAAATTCAGATTGAACCATGAACGCATAACACAACAATTGAATAATTTTGTCATTTTTTATATCAAGCGTTATGCCGTCAAAAGTTTGAATGGATAAACTGTTCTGCTCCACTTTTCCGGTTTTATAATCGATGATTCGAAGTTTGTTATTTCGAAGTTCAATTCTGTCAACATTTCCTTTTATAGTTACCGGAAAAGGCAATCGAACATCTTCTAACACTTGTTCAAAATTTCTCTCTAAAAACAAGACTTTTACGGCATCGTTTTCTTCCAATAATTTCTTTTCAAGTTGCAGATAATTATAAATATTTCGCTTGGCCACTTCATAAGCAATTAAATTTTTTCCTTTATGAATCTCACCTTCTTTATAAATCTCTTTGAATTGCTTCAACACTTCTTTGTCTGCAATTGCAATCATTTGATCTACAATTAAAACAGACAAATACACATTCAAATAGGGTTTATAAAGTTCTTCAAGTGATTTGTGAATTATAGTGCCCAAAGTGTTTACCGCAATATTCTCTTCCACTTCATCAACTTCTGAAATACGCAAAACCTTTTGATAATAAAACTGAATTGGGTTTCTGATATAGGTTGTAATTGACGATGGAGAAAGCGAAGTGGAAAAAAGGTCTTTCAGCCGTTCCATCACTCGTTCCGATTTTTCTATAACTATCGGCTCGTTTGCTTTTTCAGGCAAAACCGCATTATAAATATCATGCGTAATGTTGTGATTTGCATGTCTTTCAAATTCCAATTGGGTAATAAATCTGCTTTTTTCACCGGCATCAATTCCTTCAGATTCGGTGTTATACAAAAGATAAATGGTTTTGGCACGTTGTAACAAATGATAAAAATGATAGGTGTAAATAGCATCTTTTTCTTTGAAAGTAGGAAGCCCTAATTCACGTTTAACATCAAATGGAATGAATGAATTTTGTGATTTACCGGCCGGAAATGTGCCCTCATTCATGGAAGTAATGATAACGGTGTCAAAATCTAAAACCCTGCTTTCTAAAACACCCATGATTTGCAAGCCTTGAAGTGGCTCACCTTCAAAGGAGACTTCGGCCAAATCAATAATTTGCTTATAAATGGAATACAAAACCGCAATATCTTGAACAGCAATATGCTCTGAGCAGTAATTGGTGAGTTTGGTTATCACTTTAAAAACAGAATAAACAAAAGCTTTTGTTATTTTTTCGCTTTCTGTTTCATTTGAAAGTTGGTTTTTTATTTGGATAAGAATATCAGACAATCGTTCTAAAATCCATAAAGGTTGATTGTCCCACTGCTCGAAAAGAAGTTGAAATAAAACATTCGGTTCTTTTTGCAATTCAAAAAGCTTATCTTTTGTAATAAAAGAATAATTGTTTGAATTGATTATTGAAATTAATTTTTTGGTTGGAATAAAAGGTTCAATTAATACATTGTTCAAAATATCCAAAACGTCTTTATAATAATAAACAGAACTGTTTTGGCTTCGGCTTAATGCATTTTGATGCATTTTAAACAACTTATTGACTAACAATTGAGCCGGATTATTCTTACTGGAATACCCCATCGTAATGTTTAACTCAGTAACACTTTTGGGCAATGAATACAGCAAGGGAATAAGAATATTTTCTTCACCTAAAACCACCGCTACTTTATCAAGCGGTGTATGATTGGTAATATCATCAATAATGGAACCTGTTATTTTAACTTGTCCAATCATTTTGGGTGTTCCAATAATATGAATGTCTTTTCCCTCTGTAAATTGATTAAAAATCCATTCATACGGATGATTTTTATAATACGGCCAAGATTTTTTAATTTTCCTGGCAAACAATCCTGCATCATGAAAAGGATCGTTTAAAAAAGTTTCATCTGCATCCCAATAAACGGATGCTACTTCTTGAGAAAGAAGTTGTTGAATAATTCTCTCTTCAGCTTGATTGAGTGCATTAAATCCGGCAAAAACATAATGATTAGAACCGATTGCGTTGATAAAATGCGTAAGGTTTTCAACAGCTTCTCTGTAAAGCAATCCTTGGTAGCCAATACCTTTTTTCAATAATGCTTGATAAAACGCTTGATAATAAATCGGCATATTGTGCCAAAACTTTAAATAGTTATCTACTAATTCCGTTTTATCTTGTGGCTCCAAGTCCCATCTTTTAATGGCTTCAATATCTTTCAAATAAGAAAAAACATGATTGGGTTCCAGTAAATACCGATCAATTTCATTAAAATCCTGTAAAAGTGTTTTTGCCCAATTTGAAAATTGTTCAAAAACTTGTATTTCTTCTTTAGGAGTAATGCTTCTATAAACAGTATAAAACTCAAATAAAACCTCAACAGCGTCAACAGATCGAATACCGGATACGTTTTGAATAAAATCTTCAACGCTACAAATAGTAGGTGCAAAAAAAGTTTGCTTGCTGTTTTCTCTCAAAGCTTCTAAAAGAAAAACTTTAGCTCGCTTGTTGGGTAAAACAATGGTCAGGTTTGAAAAATCATGTGAAAATTTTTCAAATATTGTCTGTGAAAGCTTTTGTAAAAAAGTAATTGTTGGCATTGTATAAAAATAAAAAAACGTCCCGATAAATCGGGACGTTTCTTAAAATATTTAAAGAAGAAATTATTTTATAACAACAACTTCTGTTCTTCTGTTTTGAGCTCTTCCTGCAGCTGTTTTGTTATCAGCAACCGGACGAGATGGACCAAATCCTTCAGACTCTAATCTTGAAGCTTCAACACCGTTAGCGATTAAGTAATCTTTAACAGCAGCAGCTCTTTCTTTAGATAATCTTTCGTTTAATGCTAAAGAACCTGTACTGTCAGTGTGACCTTCAATTCTGAATCTAGCATATGGATATTCGTTCATTACATTTTTGATAGAAGCTAATGTACCGAAAGAAACTTGTTTGATTGTAGATTTTCCTGTATCAAATAAGATTGATTTAGCAAAATCATTCAATTGTTTTACAACTTCTTCAGAAACTTCAGGACAACCATTATTAGCTACAGTACCTTTAACATCTGGACATTTGTCATCTTTGTCAAGAACACCGTCACCATCTCTATCTGGCCAAGGACATCCTTGGTTTTCTCTTGGACCTTTAACATCTGGACATTTGTCATCTTTATCAGCGATTCCGTCACCATCTGTATCAGGACAACCTCTTAATGAAGCTAAACCA
>JAUXNR010000067.1 GCA_030682755.1 Flavobacterium sp. | reverse complement strand
CACTTGCGAAAGCGGTGTTTGCGAACCATAATAATCAACAAAAACTCCACCTAACATTTGTGGTGTTGCTTTTCCGGCTCTAATGTTTAAAAATTCTTTTTCCAAATGAGCAATTGAACCATCCATGTGTTCTTTTGCGGTATCAATGATAAAATCTATTTCTTCTGTCATGATAGTATATTTTTAATCGTATTCAATTATTCAAAAATAAAGCCAAATTATATGGTTACCGTTGTTCCGATGGTTTCGCCATTGCAAACTTTCAATAAATTACCCGGTTTGTTCATGTCAAACACAATAATTGGTAATTTATTTTCTTGGCTTAAAGTGAAAGCAGTAGTGTCCATTACGTTTAATCCTTTGCTCAACACATCTTCAAACGAAATATAATCAAATTTTACGGCATCTTTATGTTTTTCAGGGTCGGCATTGTACACACCATCAACACGAGTTCCTTTTAAAATGACATCGGCACCCACTTCAACACCTCTCAAAACAGCGGCGGTATCGGTCGTGAAATACGGATTTCCTGTTCCTGCTCCAAAAATAACAATTCTACCTTTTTCTAAATGGCGAACGGCTCTTCTTTTGATATAAGGTTCTGCAATCGCTTCGATTTTTAAAGCGGTTTGCAAACGAGTTAGCATTCCGGCTTCTTCCAAAGCACCTTGCAAAGCCATTCCGTTGATGACCGTGGCAAGCATTCCCATATAATCGCCTTGAACTCTATCCATTCCATTGCTGGCTCCGGCAACACCTCTAAAAATATTTCCACCACCAATAACGATGGCAATTTCTACTCCTTGATTGTGAATTTGTTTAATTTCTTGAGCATATTCTGCCAGTCTTTTCGGGTCAATTCCATATTGACGGTCGCCCATTAAAGCTTCTCCACTTAGTTTTAGAAGTATTCTTTTGTATTTCATGAGATGTTTTTTGTGGTGCAAATATAAAGAATTATTGATTTTATCAATATAAAAATCAGAGTAGTTTACCTATTTTGGATATGGGATTGAAAATCCGGAAATGATTTTTTGGCTGCTTCATAACCAAGATTAAAAATTATTTCCATTTTAATTTTATTGGTTTCAAAGGTGCTGTAATTGGATAATTCTTCGGGTTCAATGATCCAGTCACATAACGTAAATTTTTGCATGGTTGTATTGGCAGTCAATAAATCAAAGGCTCTTGAAGTAACCGCTTTAATTGAGCTTAAATCTTTAGCTTCAATTTTTTGAATCGGACTTACATAAACTCCTATCATACTATCACACCTTCCTTGTAAAATATCTGTGGGAAAGTGGTTCAGAATTCCACCATCACTATACCAATTATCATCAATCACATAAGGCGAAATTATTCCTGGAAACGCACTTGAAGCCAAAATGGCATCCACAACTGAAGTATTTCTATCAAAAATTTTAATTTTTCCTTTCACCATATCCGTTGCCGTAACATGTATTGGAATGTTTAATTCACCAATGGTTACATTGCCAAAAACATCCGTAAAATATTTTTTAAAAGATAAACTGTCAATAATTCCGGCTTTTGAAAAGGTAAAATGCTTCCAATGAAAAAAATAAATGGATTGAAAAAAAGATAAAATTTCTTTTGGGCTTTTTCCAAGACTATACAAAGCGGCTACGATGGAACCGGCACTACTACCTGCAATTTGTGTAGGTTTGATATTTTGTTCTTCCAGAAATTGAAGCACTCCGGCATGAGCTAATCCTTTTGAGCCACCACCAGATAAAACTAAACCCACACTTTTTGAATTGATTTCCATAGTGCATCAAAATTACATTTTTATTAAGAACTGTGACAAACGTTACACAGTAAAAGCAAAATAAATTCTATTTTTGCACCGTAAAATCACAATTCATGCAAGAGATTATTAAAAACAGTTTAGCAAATAGTTTAACTTATGCTGATTATCGTCAACAAGTTACAGATTTATTGAAAGAAGGAAAGTCTACCGGAAATGAACAATCAGAAGCTTTAACAAAATACAGTGAATTAAACGAAGTTCGAATGAATCGTTTGGAGAAAACCATTCAAATTACGGATGAAGTTAAAATAGGTTTAAGTAATTTACAAGCAAACTATTTATGGATAGTCATTTCTGAAGGATGGTGTGGTGATGCAGCTCAATTGGTGCCAATCATCAATAAAATGGCTGAACTTTCAGTAAATATTGATTTGCGAATTGTGCTTCGTGATGAAAATGAAGCGTTGATGAATCAGTTTTTAACGAATGGTGGAAAAGCTATTCCGAAATTATTGATTTTAGACGCAGAAACCTTAAACGTTTTAAGCGATTGGGGACCACGACCAGAAGGTGCAAAAAAATTAATTTTAGACTATAAAGCTCAATTTGGAATTGTGGATGAAACCGCAAAAACTGAACTTCAAAAATGGTATTTGCATGATAAAGGTGTGAGTACGCAAAACGAAATCATGGCTTCGGTTGACAAGTGTGAAAAACAACTAGTTTAATTTTCCAATAATTTTAATTTTATCAGAAGTAGAAATTCCACCTGGATTACAACCAAGTTCTCCTTCCGGAATTTCTATTTTTAGGTTTTGATAATAATCAACCCAAGCAGGGAAAAATTCATTTGTATTTGGCTGTTTGAATGTCATCGGTTGTAATTCGAAAAAAGGCATACCATATGCTTTGTGAAAAGCATCATAAATAAGTTCGGAACAATAATATTTTCCGTTGTCATACAAATAATCATCATCATACGGAATACCGATTTGTTGTTTGGAAAACGAAATCACTTGCGGAATTAGTTTTTTGTATTTAGATTTTACTCGTCCAATAAACATAGTAGTTTGCGTGTTTTTTGAAAACTGTTCCAGCGTCACTTTTCGAACGGCATTTCCGGCTGCTTCGATAATAAAAACGGAATCATTTTCAATTAAAACTAATCCTAAGTGACTGAAATCGTTGCCGCCATATCCATCGGTTACAGCATGAATGGCTTCACACAATTCGCCACAATTCATTTTTTGAAAAAGTAAATCGCCGGTTTTTAATTTGGAAGATTGTCCAAAAATTATAAAAGGAACAAGAAGAAAAATTGAGGAGAATAAATAGCGAATCATGTTTTGATTTTTCTGACTTGTTTGATGATTTTTGGCGAACGACTTCCGTGAAAAGCTCTCAATACTTCAATTTTATGGGCTCTAATTCGATAGATTATTAAATAAGAACCTAAAATGATATTTCTGTAAATCTTGGTTTTTGTTTCCAAATGACGACATTCGGGATGAAGGAGGTATTGGGTTTCGAGTTTATCAAGTGATCTATAAATTTCAGCAATAAAACCATCTGCTAGTTTTTGACCAAAAGTAGCTTCCCCATATTCGTAAATATCGAGTAAATCTATGTTGTCAAACGGAGTGGAAGTAATTACTTTTTTCTTTGTAATCTCCATTCGTTAAATTTTCGTTTAGATTCCTCTAAAGTCATAAATTCACCTTCTTCCGCTTCTTTAATAAGCGAAACAAATTCATCCTGCGACATAGGTTTGCCTGGAGTTGCTAAGTTTTTAGATTTATCTTTTGATGTTTTCATGGCTATGAATTGAATAGTAAAGATAAGAAAAAAATAAAAGCCAATTAAATTTTCGATAAATTCGAAACAAAATCATCCGGTAAAACCGCATTTTCAACTAAATAATCACCAATTTTTGTACGTCGTAAAACTGTCAAATGAGCACCGGATTCAAGAGCTTTTCCAAAGTCATGAGCTAACGAACGGATGTAAGTTCCTTTGCTGCAGACGACTCTAAAGTCAATTTCAGGCATTTCAATTCGTGTAATTTCAAATTCGTGAATGGTGGTTTTTCTGCTTTCCATTTCCATTTCTACACCGGCACGAGCGTGTTCATACATTCGAATTCCGTCTTTTTTAATGGCTGAAAAAACAGGAGGCTTTTGATCGATTTCGCCTAAAAATTGTGGTAAACTATTCTTAATTAATGTTTCATCAATATGATTAATCGGAAAAGTTGCATCGATTTCCGTTTCCAAATCATACGATGGAGTAGTGGCACCCAATTTAAAAGTTCCGGTATATTCTTTAGGTTGACCTTGAATTTCTGTAATTCGTTTGGTGAATTTCCCGGTGCAAATAATCAATAATCCGGTTGCTAATGGATCTAACGTTCCTGCATGACCAATTTTAAATTTTTTAGGAAGATCTAATTCGCGTTTCAAAGCGTATTTCAACTTATTAACAGCTTGAAATGATGACCAAGTTAAGGGTTTGTCAACTAAAATTACTTGTCCTTCTAAAATTTCTTCCGCTGTCATTTGTTAAAGGGTTAAACCAATAATAATTGCTAGTAAACCCACAACTAAACAATAAATTGAAAAATATTTTAGTTTACTGTTTCTAACCAATTTAACCATCCAGCTACATGCTAATAAGCCTGCAATAAAAGCCGCTAAAAACCCAGCAGATAAATAACCAAAACTTGACTCGTTATAAACTAAATCACCACTCATAACGTCTTTGGCAATTTTCCCAAAAATAAGCGGAACCACCATCAAAAAGGAGAAACGAGCTGCTTTGCTTTTGTCAACACCCAATAAAACAGAAGTTGAAATGGTTGCTCCCGAACGAGAAATTCCCGGAAGCATGGCAATAGCCTGAGCTAATCCAATAAATACAGCGTTTTTAAAACTAACAGGTTTTAAAGTGTTTTTAGCTTTATCTGCAAAAAAAAGTAATAAAGCAGTAACGATTAACATAAAACCAACAAAAATCACATTGCCGTCAAAAAGTTGTTCTAATTCTTTTTCAAACAACAATCCTATAATTACAGCAGGAATCATAGATAGAATAATCTTCAATGAAAATTGAAAAGATTCATTCCATTTAAATTGAAATAGACCCGTAATAATTTCCAGAATATCTTTTCTAAAAACCACAACTGTACTTAAAGCTGTGGCAAAGTGAACAATTACGGTAAATAGTAATCCTTCTTCCGGCATTTTGTCTTCGCCTAAAATAGCTTTGGTAAGTTCTAAGTGTCCACTGGAAGAAACGGGAAGAAACTCTGTTAAACCCTGAATAATTCCTAAAATAATAGCTTCTAAAATGCCCATTTTGGATTAGATAAAATAATTAATTGGATTTGATTACTTCTTTTTAGGATTTTTAAAAATAGAATAAATTACAACACCAAATCCGGCTAATACTACGGTTGGGGCTAAACGTATTCTTCTGAAACTAAAAATATCTTCACTAAAAACGTTCGGATCATCGCTACCGCCTCCACTCATTAAAATGAAGCCAAGGGCAATAACAGCAATGCCTATTAAAAGTATTTTGTAGTTTATTTTTTCAAAAAGAAATTCTTGTTTTTGTTCGTTTTTAGTGCTCATAAACACGGTATATTTTTAAGTTTTTAATATAAATCATCGGTTCTTAAATTCAGGAATCGCTGTGTAGCGAAAAAAGTACTGAACCAAGAAATTAAAATTCCAAGCAGTAATACGCTTGCTAATACGGCTCCAATCATTAATTTATCTTCCAAAATGCCCAAATTTGGGAAATTTGTATCAATGTAAATCAAAACGCCAATAATCGCTATAATGGCTAAAACAGCACCAATAATTCCCAATTTAATGCTTCTCCAAATGAATGGTTTTCTGATAAATGATTTTGTAGCTCCAACCATTTGCATGGTTTTAATGATAAATCGATTGGAATATATGGACAACCGCATTGAACTGTTAATCAACAAAACAGCAATTAATGCTAAAAATCCCGTAATTACTAATATCCAAAACGTAATTTTTTTGATGTTGTCATTTACTAAATCAACCAAGTGTTTGTCATAAACTATGTCTGATATCATTCTGTTTTGACGAAATTCCTGTTCAATTTTTTTAATACTATCGGCCACAACAAAATCTGCTTTCAAATGAATGTCATAGGAATTTTGCAAGGGATTAAACCCTAAAAACTGCATAAAATCTTCGCCAATAATATCTTTGTGTTTTGATGCTGCGGTTTCTTTAGATACAAAAGTGTCCGTTTTTACAAACGAAGATTCTTTTAGTTTTACGCCAAAATTTTTGAGCACACTGTCGTTTGCCTGATCTTTAAAATAAACAGACATTGGAATTTGCTCTTTGAAGTCGTCAGATAATTTTTTTGAATTGATTACAAAAAGTCCTAAAATCCCCAAAAGGAATAACACCAAAAAAACACTTAAAACCACGGAAAAATAAGAAGATATGAGTCGTCTTTTTTGGTATTTTTCAAATGATGATGCCATAGAATTGTATTTAAGGCGTAAAAATAAAAAAGAAATTCGGTAAACACAGATTATAACGCTCAAAGTTTTGAGTTTAGTACAATAAACGTAAATTTGCCCTTTTAAAAAACCTTAGCAACTCAGAACCTTAGTTCCTCAGCACCATAGAATATGAAATACTTCCACGAACAAATCGAAGCCAAATGGCAAAAATATTGGGCAGAAAACCAAACATTTGCCGCACAAAATAATTCAGAAAAGCCGAAATATTATGTGTTGGATATGTTTCCATACCCATCCGGTGCAGGTTTACACGTAGGTCATCCGCTGGGATATATTGCTTCAGATATTGTGGCTCGATACAAACGTCACAAAGGTTTTAATGTGTTGCATCCGCAAGGCTATGATTCGTTCGGACTTCCGGCAGAGCAATATGCTATTCAAACCGGACAACATCCGGAAAAAACAACTAAAGAAAATATTGCTCGTTATCGTGAGCAATTAGATAAAATTGGTTTTTCATTTGATTGGAGCAGAGAAGTGCGTACTTCCAATCCCGATTATTACAAATGGACACAATGGATTTTTATTCAATTATTTGAATCGTATTATTGCAAACAAGCCGATAAAGCGTTTCCCATTTCTGAATTAGTAAAAGTATTTGAAGCCGAAGGAAATGCTAATGTTGACTTGGTATGTGATGATGGTGTTGAATTGTTTTCGGCAGCGGAATGGAATGCTTTTTCAACCGAAAAACAACAAGAGATTTTATTACAATACCGCTTAACCTATTTAGCCGAAACCGAGGTCAACTGGTGCCCCGCTTTAGGAACTGTTTTAGCCAACGACGAAATTGTAAACGGCGTTTCCGAACGTGGTGGTCATACCGTAATCCGCAAAAAAATGACACAATGGAGCATGCGAATTTCTGCGTATGCGGAACGTTTGTTACAAGGTTTAGAAACCATCGATTGGAGCGAAAGCATTAAAGAAAGTCAACGGAATTGGATTGGGAAGAGTGTTGGGGCGATGGTAAAATTCGCTCTAAAACCTCACCCCCAACCCCTCTCCAAAGGAGAGGGGAGCGAGCCCGTGCAAGCTTTCAACGACTTTGGATATAAAACGGCTAATCCTTCTATAGCTAAAAAATTGGTTGTAAATGCAAGAGAAAACAGAAAAAATCCTACTGAGTCTGAAGATTTATTATGGCAAGAAATTAGAAATCAAAAGTTAGGTTCAAAATTCAGAAGACAACATTACATCGGTAACTTTATTGTTGATTTTGTCTGTTTGGAAAAAGGTTTGATTGTTGAAGTTGATGGTGAAATTCATGAAACTCAAAAAGAATATGACGAAGGAAGAACCTATGAATTGGAACAACTTGGATTTAAAGTCATTCGATTTAAAAATGTCGAATTAAAGAATAATTTGAAAGAAGTATTGAAAACAATTTCAAAGGAATTGTTAAATGCAGAATCTTTCAGCGTCCAGTCTCCCCTCTCCTTTGGAGAGGGGTCGGGGGTGAGGTTTATTGAAGTCTTTACAACCCGCCCCGACACCATCTTCGGCGTAACCTTCATGACCCTCGCACCCGAACACGAATTGGTTTCACAAATCACAACTCCTGAACAAAAAGCTGCTGTTGAAGCCTATGTTGAAGCCACAGCCAAACGTTCTGAACGTGAAAGAATGGCCGATGTAAAAACCATCTCCGGTGTTTTCACCGGAGCTTATGCCGAACATCCGTTTACCATGGAACCGATTCCGATTTGGATTGGTGATTATGTATTGGCCGGTTATGGAACCGGAGCCGTTATGGCCGTTCCCGCAGGAGACGAAAGAGATTTTGCATTCGCAACTTTCTTCAAAGGACAACACGGAATGCCCGAAATAAAAGAAATATTTAACGTCAACGCCTCCCCCTCTCCTTTGGAGAGGGGGTCGGGGGGTGAGGTCCAAGAAGCCTATTCCTCCAAAGAAAACTTCACCCTAACCAATTCCGATTTCTTAAACGGTTTGGATTAT
>JAUXNR010000062.1 GCA_030682755.1 Flavobacterium sp. | reverse complement strand
ATTACGAATGAGAAAATACCAATTGGAAATTTGAGGAGAATGAACAATAACCCTTTCCAGGTAGTGGGATCGGACAATATTGATTTAGTTTTTTGCCATAAGGATTGAAATTCTACATTTTGAACTTTTTTCGAAGGCAATTCGATACCCAATAAATGTGTTGTTTGAAGTTTTTCGAAAGAAATGATCGCCCAGATCGTTGGTACCAGGACTGCGAGGATTAAAAAACCCACCCAAATAATCAATAATGAGATGCCAAGCGAAAAACCTACTACCATTAGGATAAAATATGTCAAACCAAGTGGAAATGACAGGAAGAGATATAAAAGTGTTAAATACATTTTTGGTTTTGCAAAAATTGTGAAGTATTTTGTCAGGAATTGATCTTGTGCCATAGGACCTCATTTCAGGATGGGTGAGTTAATTTTATATTAAATTTGGTGCCCTTCAATCAAACGGTGTTAGCAAGTGTTTTTGACAGTGGCCCGTAAAAACTCTCTGAAGGCTATAATGAAAGATGCTAAATCAACTATATATACGGGGATTCTAAAGAAAAGTTGCGGTTCGAGGTCTAGTGGGGTTTTGAAATTATAAGTGACCGCTGGAATGGTCTCTGTTTCGAAAAAAATTTTTATTTCTCAGGTTGCTTGTTTGATTAACTCAGGTTCGATTTGTTTAATCAACTCGATTTTGATCATTAACAATCACATTTTTCCAAACAAAATTATGTAGGGGAATTTGGAAATATTGAATAAATCTGCTGAAGAAAGATGATCTTTTCGTTATAGTTAAAGATACTGAGTAGCGGAATATGAAAATGTAAAATTAGAATTATTTCCCAAAAATGACAAGAATTCCTGGCAAGGCGATGAATAAGGCTACAGTCAGGTGAGCGATAGTTATCAGATTGGGTTTTGAGTTTTTCCGATATGAAATCCACGCAGACACCAGTCCACCACTGGCAGCAATCAATAATGAGTATCCAAACCAAAGAAGAATTGTTTGATTCTGAAAACTAAAATTTCCATTATCAATAAAAGTTATGAAACCG
>JAUXNR010000048.1 GCA_030682755.1 Flavobacterium sp. | reverse complement strand
ACCAATTTCAAAGAACAAATTGTGGATTTGAGTTGGGAAGAAGCAACCCAAAAAGTTGACAATTTGAACACTATTGCGTTATTAACTTTTCACATCAATTATTATCTCAAAGGAATTTTACATGTTTTTAAAGGAGGTAATCTTGAGATTAAAGATAAATACAGCTTTGATCTTCCTGAAATTAAATCAGAATCAGATTGGAATATTTTAGTTACTGATTTTATAAATAATGCCAAACTATTTGTAGCCCATGTTGAAAAAATGAATGATAGTATTTTAAACCAACCCTTTGTTGATGAAAAATACGGGAGTTATTTGAGAAATATTGAAGGCGTTATTGAACATAGTTATTATCATTTGGGACAGGTTTCTTTAATTAGAAAATTAATACAACAAAGAAAATAATATTCTTTAAATAGTAGCTATTTGAAAGCACATCGCTTCTCAAGCTTTAAAGACTTCTAAAAAAGAATAAGAGCGACAAAACTCAAACGTGGAGTGTCGCTCTTATCAACCTAACCAATAAATAAACAAACTATTGTAAAACTAATACATGGCATTAGTCACGAATATATCTTTCAAAATCTTTGGTATTTACTCTTGCTTTTAAATCATGCAGGAGATTGTATAATCCAAAGAATGTTCTGTTAATGTATAAAAAATGTTTTGAACCTCTGTTGCCGTTCATTTTTCGCAATTGGGTGTCTTTTGAAAATTCTTCACCCATTTTGGCAATGTTTCCAAAGAATTCTTCATCTGAAAAATCAAAGAAATCACCATGAAACGGTTGCGTAAACAAACTCAACAATTGATGAAACAATTTGGTGAAATATTCAATTTCTTTTGGTGAATCATCAGTTCTTAATATTTCTAATTCAAACAATTTCTCGTTGAATAATTTCGGATTACCAATCACTTCCGGTCTTGCCAATTCAAAATACGGCACATAAAATTCTTCCGGTACTTGTTTAATGCACCCAAAATCGATTGCAATTAAATTCGCTTCCTTGTCAATCAAAAAATTACCCGGATGCGGATCAGCATGCACTTGTTTTAAATGATGCATTTGATACATATAAAAATCCCATAAGGCTTGGCCTAATTTATCACCTTTTGCTCTGTCTGTATTGTGAGCTGTAAACTCAGATAAATGCTCGCCTTCCATCCAATCCATCGTTAAAATTCGCTTTGACGACAAAGCTTCATAGTAAATCGGAAAACGCAAATTAGGAATCATGGCACAGGCTTCTGCAATAAACTTTCCTTGTTTTAATTCCAAGTCATAGTCTGTTTCTTCCATTAATTTATGTTCAACCTCCTTGAAATATTTCTCAGAGTCTTTCCCTTGGAGGTTGAACATTTTAATTGCAAAAGGTTTCACAATTGCCAAGTCTGAACTAATACTCTCCGCCACGCCCGGGTATTGAATTTTCACAGCTAAATTTTTCCCATCTTTGGATGCCTTGTGTACCTGACCGATACTGGCAGCATTAATAGAATCAGGCGTGAACGAATCGTATAGTTGTTCAGGAAATTTTCCCAAATAATTTTTAAATGTTTTTCTAACCAAAGGAGCACTTAGCGGCGGCACTGAAAATTGAGCTAATGAAAATTTTTCTACATAAGCTTTCGGCATAATGTTTTTTTCCATACTCAGCATTTGTGCCACTTTTAACGCACTTCCTTTCAAATTTTTGAGCCCGTCATAAATATCTTCGGCATTGTTCTCATTCAACTTGTCTTTTGTCAGTGACGGATTGACCACTTTCTCCCCGTAATACGCAATATAATTTCCGCCTACTTTCAAACCGGTTTTCACCAATTGTCCGGCACGTTCAATTTTGTTGGTCGGTATTTTATCTAATGTTTTCAATGGCTATTATTTAAATTTTTCTTTCCAAATGAATTTCCCTAAATCCACCAAACTGTCAAGCGGGGTCGTGTCCAACACATCAAATGTGGCTTTCACCGCTTTCTCAATGATTACATCTGTTTTTTCAAATCCTTTGGATGTATCATCCAACCAAAATTTCAATATAAATAAGAACTCCACCCAAGCACCTTCCACATAAAGCGGTTTTGCAACCTTATTCACTTTAAAATCCTCTTCAGAAGTTTGCGTGTCAATCATATCTACGATAAAACTTTTGAAATGGTTTCGAAAAGTTTTCAATTGTTGTAAATTTTTCAACATATTTTTTTCTTCTTTCAAGGCAAACATGACATAACTTCTGTTTAATGTCAGTATTTCGATTAAAGAAAAATATAGCGTAAGTAATTTATTTTTATTCGAATAGGTCAAATAATTTTCGTCTGCTTCGATGGTTCTTTTTACATTGTCAAAAAATTTCACCCAAATATCTTGTTTCAACGCTTCCAATGAACCATAAAAAGCATAAAAATCACTTTCTTCAATTTTATTGTCTTTACAAAACAAGTACACGTTTTTGGGCTCTGCATTGTGTTCCAAAACATAGTCCATGTAAGTACTAATGATTTGGTCATCAGTTATTACTTTTTTTCTTGTTGTTCCTTTTTTGGTTGCGGTCATAATAGGTTGGTTTAATTGTGTCAAAGATATAACTTTGTTTAACCTTTGTCAAAAATATTTAAACAAAAAAATGTTAAAAATCTTTCAAAAAAAAAGACCGTTACTTTCGTAACGGTCTTAAAATAAAAAATCTAACTTTTAGTTTTTCAATTCTTGTTCAGTATCCTTAATCATTTTTTCATTTGCTGTGATGGTAAACTCAACACGACGGTTTTTGCTTCTGCCTTCAACCGTTTCATTTGTTGCAATAGGATCGTTTGGACCCATTCCTTTAGTTTGGAAACGAGAAGTTGCTAAACCTTTGCTAACCAAATAAGATCTAACAGCAGCGGCACGGTCTTCAGAAAGTTTTTGATTGAATTCTAATCTACCTGTACTGTCTGTATACCCATAAATCACGATATCCGTATCCGGATAACTTTGAAAAACAGGCACTACTTTATCCAAATTAGCTTTTGCAGTATTGGTCAAAACCGATTTACTGGTTTCAAAGTTTACAGAGTTTTCACCCAAAACCAATACTACTCCTTCTCCAACTCTATTTACTTCGGCACCAGGTAAAGCTTGTTCAATTTCTCGGGCTTGCTTGTCCATTTTGTTTCCGATAGATCCACCAACGGCTCCACCAACAACACCTCCAATAACGGCACCTACAGCGGTGTTTCCACCTTTTCCTAGGTTATTGCCTAAAACACCACCAATAACAGCACCAGCAACCGCACCGATTCCGGCACCTCTTTGCGTTCTATTCGTATTTTTAGCAGCCTCACAACCGGTTGATAAACTACCAATCGCAAAAACACCTGTCAATAAAAAACACACTGATTTTTTCATATACATATAAATTTAATTTTACTATTAATTTGTTCTTTGAAATTGGTACACTACGTCAGCCATATTACCGCCAACGTTAATTCTGTCAACCAATTGAAATGAATTTTCAGAAACATTTGCAACCTTAAGCACATAGCCTTCACGTACTCTTTTTGCTTTTTCTCCCGCATCTAAAACTTTCATAACAAAATTACCTTCTTTGTTCACAAACCAAGTAATTGGTGAACTGAAAGCCGGACATCCCGCTTTTGTAAGAGCCATATCACCTTTGTTGTTGTTGGAAATAAATTTCCATGTACTTCCCACAAAACATTGGGAATCTGCTAAATCAAAGGAATTCACTTTGATAACTTCAGAACCGGGATAGTTTACCGATGAAACTACCCAATTCCCTTTCATAGCAACTTCTGTCTTGTTGTCCAATTTTGTAGCAGTATTGGTTTTACAAGCAAAAATCGCAACACTTAAAATACTTAAAAGAATTACTTTTTTCATGTTTAAAAAATTTTATTAGATTTTGACTTACAAAGATAATAGCATTATAGAATTATAAAGTTACATAATTGTAGAATAATTTTACGACATTTTGTCATATTTTTTTTTTGGTATCGCTTTTGCAAAGAAGAAAACAACAAACGTTTAACTAAAATAAAATACATATGACAACCGGAAAAATTAATGTTTCTGTAGAAAACATCTTTCCTTTAATTAAAAAGTTTTTATACAGCGATCACGAAATTTTTCTTCGTGAGTTAGTTTCAAATGCTACTGATGCAACTTTAAAATTAAAACACCTTACCAGCATTGGTGAAGCCAAAGTGGAATATGGCAATCCGAAAATTGAAGTTAAAATTGACAAGGAGAACAAAAAACTTCACATCATAGATCAAGGTTTGGGGATGACCGCTGAAGAAGTGGAAAAATACATCAACCAAGTGGCTTTTTCCGGTGCCGAAGAATTTTTAGAAAAATATAAAGATTCTGCCAAAGATTCAGGTATCATCGGACATTTCGGACTTGGATTTTACTCTGCTTTTATGGTGGCTTCTAAAGTGGAAATCATCACTAAATCATTTAAAGATGAAACTGCTGCTCACTGGACGTGTGACGGAAGTCCGGAATTTACTTTAGTTCCACATGATAAAACAGAAAGAGGAACAGAAATTATCCTTCATATTGCTGAAGATTCTTTAGAATTTTTAGAAGAATTTAAAATTCGTGAATTGTTGAAAAAATACAACAAATTCATGCCAGTGCCAATTAAATTTGGAACCAAAAAAGAAACCC
>JAUXNR010000042.1 GCA_030682755.1 Flavobacterium sp. | reverse complement strand
ATTGTGTTGTAGGGGTGAAGGATTGGATAATTGGCATATTTTTGCACCACGGACTCTTACATCCAATCCTTCACCCCTACAGATTCGTCGATCATAACCTTCGATTTTGAGGATCATTCCTCAATCCCCTGTACATTTTTTTCTTCAATCCAAATCCAAATATTATCAATTGCTTTCTCACTCCATTTTTTCGTTTCTTCACTATATGCTTTATAAGTAGCCCTGACCAAACCAATTTCATCGCTTTCAAACATCGGTTTTTCCCAATACTGATAGAAATTATGGTTTTCGATTGGTAAAGCCATATGCCCCGTTGAGAATAAAGCGGTGGATAAAAAATCAGCTACTTCGAATACAATTTTTTGAGCAGCCCAAATTTGGTTAAATGAAATTCCCGATTCTTTAGGATTAATACTTTTCCGACTTTCTGGAGTAGAAGAATGCGCAATGTATTTATTCACATGATGAAAAATACTTTCACATGATTTCAATTTTTCTTCCAGGCGAGAGAAAACATGTTCAGATATGACATTTTCTGGACTTCGCTCTGTTCTAGGTACTCCACTTAAACGATCGAAAAATCGGTGAGCCTCTTCGATCGGCCACCAGTCATATTCAGATGGCACAATACAATTATGATGTGTTTTTAAATATTCATTTTCCTTTTTTTGAATCTCAGAATAATCATATGGCTTTCCTAATAGAAAAAGGAATTTTTCTCTATTTAGCTCTGACCTATAATTTTTTAAATCCTTTATCAAAGCACCTAACGAGAAAACACCTTTTTCCCCTCGAATCGCATACGGAGGATCAATTATTCGACGAATATATAGGCATTGTGTTTGGAAATAATTTCTGTCAATAAAAGAATGGAGTGCCCCGTTTATTTCCGGTCCTTCTAAGTTTTTTTCTACCAATTTCTTTCGACTTGCAACAATAACTCGAAAAATGGAAGTATCCCAGATCATTAAGTTGATTTGTTGAAAAATTGAATTTCGATCGTCACCAATCAGGCAATCAATCCAATTTTTCCAAGCTTCTTCAATAATTATTTTCTGCTTTTCTTGCATTACAATTCAATTTCTCCATTCATCAATTTTGGCAACAAATTGTCGCGGATTGAAGTGAGAGTTTCATTTTCTTGCCAGGTTAAATAAATAGTTTCATCTGTCGACCGACACACTTTTTCAAATAAACTTATGAGATGTTCAGATGGAACAATAAAGGTCATTTCTTCAAAATCTTTTTTATTGATAGATCCGAAAACTGTTCCAGTGCCTTCATATTTTTTAAATTTTTCAGTTAATCGATTTAATAAATAATATGTAAAAGTAAAATTTCCATTTTTCTCGATTACAGATGCTAAACCTCTACCAATACAACAAGTTTCAGTTGCAATATTCATATCTCCAACAGGGGCTCTAACGCTTACGAGAGTGTCAAATTTATTTGCATATCTTTTGGGATTGGTCGTATAAACTCTATTTTTGGGAAACCTGAATCCAAAATCAGTCCTTCCTTGATAAAATGGAACACCTTCTCCATTTTCGTTGTAACTTTCTCCTGGTGGTGATTGACCCATCGTAATGTTACAAACCTCCCTTAATCTTCCTACCCTCCATCCTTTCGGAATCGACCCCAATTCGCTTTCGACCATCTCACCCGTCGCACCAGGGAAATTAAAATCCACGAACCATTCTTTGAAGATTGCCTG
>JAUXNR010000025.1 GCA_030682755.1 Flavobacterium sp. | reverse complement strand
TACTTGTTATATGATTGACGAACACCTGCAGGTTGTTGACATTAAACGAGGTGCGGCCCAACCGGAATTGAGAACCCCAATAAAAAAAGCAATTGAAATGAATTATAATGTGTTTGAAGAGCGACTTTCTTTGATAACCTCGCCTGATGCTATTAAAAAAACTATTTTGGCCAAACAATAATTATTTACCAAAAATCAATTTTCCGGCAACAAGTAATAAGATAAATCCAAAGATTTTTTTTAGAATTTTTTCATCAATAGAAACAGCAAACTTACTTCCAATGTAACCTCCAATGATGAAAAAAATGGCGATTAAAGCCGGATATCGCCAATCAATATAACCTTCTTTATAATAATTTAATGCCGCTAATGCTGTAACCGGAACAGCCAAAACAGCTAAACTTATTCCTTGAGATTGATGTTGTGACATACCCATTAAAAGCAACAATGGAATCATGACAATTCCACCACCAATTCCAATTAATCCACTTAAAAATCCGGCTAATAAACCTATACAAAGCAAGAGAATAACGGTTGTAGCAGTCATTTTTTTCATGATTTAATCATTAATATCCTTCCGTTGGAATTTCCAACACATATTTTTTACGTGATTTGTTGTCCAATTTCTTATCACGTAACCATGGATTATGAAGTTTAAGAATTTTATAGTTTACCCCCATTCCCTTAGCAAAAACAGCTAAATCTGTGATGGAAGAATCCACTTCAACTTTTCTGGTTTCAATTGGATGATACAACTGATCTTTCGGAATGTCAAAACCATATTTTGAGGTATTGGTCATGATCTCTTTCAAAGCTAAAATTCTGAAAACATAACGAGATGTTTCTTCTGTTAACAACAAATCATAATAATCTGCTGCTTGTTGGCTCATCATTTGTTTGTTTATTCCGGCCAATCCTCCGTTGTATGCCGCAGCAGCCAACGTCCAAGAACCAAATTTGTTTTTTGCTTCTAAAAGGTATTTACAAGCGGCCTCAGTTGATTTTTCCAAATGATAACGTTCATCTACCAAATCAGTTACTTCCATACCTTTTTCTTTGGCAGTTTGAGGCATAAATTGCCAAACTCCTCTTGCTCCTGCAGGTGAAACAACATTGGCCAAACCACTTTCAATTACGGCCAAATATTTAAAATCATCAGGAACGCCATATTTTTTTAAAATAGGTTCAATAATAGGAAAAACCCTGTTGGCTCTTTTTAAAACCAAAGTAGTCGTAGAATGCAGGTTTGTGTTAATAACCATTTCACG
>JAUXNR010000022.1 GCA_030682755.1 Flavobacterium sp. | reverse complement strand
CGATATTGAAGAAGCGGCTACGGTTGTTGAAGATAATGTTGAAGACTTAGTGCACAGAGCACCAATTGTTACGGTAATGGGTCACGTTGATCACGGTAAAACATCGCTTTTGGATTACATTCGTAAAACAAACGTAATTGCGGGAGAATCCGGAGGTATTACACAGCATATTGGAGCTTATGGAGTTACTTTAGAAAACGGACAAAAAATCACATTCCTTGATACACCGGGTCACGAAGCGTTTACAGCGATGCGTGCACGTGGTGCTCAATTAACGGATATTGCAATTATTGTGGTTGCGGCGGATGACGACATCATGCCACAAACCAAAGAAGCTATCAGTCATGCTCAAGCAGCAGGTGTTCCGATGATATTTGCCATAAATAAAGTGGATAAGCCAACTGCAAACCCTGAGAAAATTAAAGAAAAATTAGCAGGTATGAACTTGTTAGTGGAAGATTGGGGAGGGAAAATTCAATCTCAGGATATTTCTGCAAAAATGGGAATGGGAATTAAAGAATTGTTAGAAAAAATTCTTTTGGAAGCGGAATTATTAGAATTAACTGCTAATCCTAAAAAACCAGCTGTAGGTGTTGTAGTAGAAGCGTTCCTTGATAAAGGAAGAGGCTATATTTCTACTGTTTTGGTACAAGCCGGAACTTTAAGAATAGGCGATTATGTTTTGGCGGGTAAAAATCACGGTAAAGTGAAAGCTATGCATGATGAACGCGGTAACTCTGTAAAAGAAGCCGGTCCTTCGTCACCTATTTCGATTTTAGGTTTAGATGGTGCTCCTACTGCTGGAGATAAATTTACTGTTTATGAAGATGAAAGAGAAGCTAAGCAAATTGCTGTAAAACGTACCCAGTTGATGCGTGAGCAATCTGTTAGAACACAAAAGCATATTACGCTGGCAGAAATTGGACGCCGAATTGCTTTAGGTCAATTTAAAGAATTGAATATTATTTTGAAAGGAGATGTTGACGGTTCTGTGGAAGCATTATCTGATTCCTTCTCTAAATTATCAACAGAAGAAATTCAAATTAAGATTATTCATAAAGGTGTAGGAGCCATTACAGAATCTGATGTTTTATTAGCTTCTGCTTCTGATGCAATTATTATAGGGTTTAATGTTAGACCTGCCGGAAATGCTAAACAGTTAGCCGAGAAGGAAGAAATTGATATCAAAACGTACTCCATTATTTACGATGCAATTGATGATTTGAAAGATGCGATGGAAGGTATGTTGTCTCCTGAAATGAAAGAAGAAGTTACGGGAACAGCTGAAATTCGTGAAACATTCAAAATTTCTAAAGTTGGTACAATTGCCGGATGTATGGTTATTGAAGGGAAGATTTTCCGAAATGCTAAAATTAGATTGATACGTGAAGGAGTTGTTATATTTACAGGTGAATTAACGGCTTTAAAACGTTTCAAAGATGATGTTAAAGAAGTTGCAAAAGGATATGACTGTGGTATGCAAATTAAGAACTACAATGATATTCAGGTAAACGACTTGATTGAGTGCTTCCAAGAAGTGGAAGTAAAGAAAAAATTAAAATAATTTCTTTATAATTATAAAAAAATCCCGATTTCGTTGGGATTTTTTAGTTTTTGTAGTGTGGTAAGGGAGGTGTTTTTACTATTGAGGTTTTTAAGATGCTTTGCTTTTTTAAAGACGTAAAGGTTGGAACGCAGAGGAAACGGACTTGCCTGCCGGCAGTCAGGTTGGCTGAAGCCAAACTCAAATGAAAACGGATTTTTCTCTCAATGACGTGGAGACGCTTTGTTTTTTGGATATCTTTCGTAAAGGACGCTTCGCTCTTTTTTGTTTTTTGACATTAAGGTAGTAAGACGCTTCGCTTTATTTCATTAAGGGTATTAAGTTTTTAACGCAAAGATTGGAATATGCTGATGGAATTGACCTGCTCTTCGAAGTATTCTTTTTTAATAGCACTAAGCTCTGCGAATGTCTCCGACTTCACAGCAACAAAGCCAATCTATTTTTTATTATATTTGATAAAATGAAAGTTTATAAAAATCACTGCGAAGTCGGAGTCATTCGCAGAGCATTGTGCAAAGATTCAAACTTTTGAGAGCTTGGTTTATATGAGGAAAATTATTAAAAAAACAGATGAGTAGACACTTAATATATTTTGTAATAGTTGTGATAAGCCAAAATTTTGGTTATTCTCAACAAAATGAAAGTAGGGTTTTGATTCCGGCAGATAGTCTTGAATTTCATTATTTTCATTATAAGTTGAATAATTCCATAATGAAGGATTGTAACTGGTATTATGATTATGAATTTAAAAAAGAAATACAAGATGTTTTTTGTGTACATATTTACACTAAAGAAGGTTTTGATTTCTTTTTGAAAAATATTAAAGACTTTGAGCACGTTAAAGCTTTGAGTCTATTTAAGATTAAAATTGAAGACTTTAATTTTCTAAGTAAGTTGCCCAATACTGAATATGTTTCTGTGGGTGTACTTAACAAGAAAAACATAAAATCGTTTGTAGATAATTTAAAGCAAAACCAGAAACTGTCATTACTAAAAATTTCTAAATTAAATACGAAAGATTTTCCTAAAGAGTTGAATGAATTGAAGCATCTAAAATCTTTACAAATAGCAAATACTAAAAGACTAAAACGGATAGTTATTGATTTGGATTTAAAACATTTAATTTTTGAAAGTAACAAGAGGTTAAAGTA
>JAUXNR010000015.1 GCA_030682755.1 Flavobacterium sp. | reverse complement strand
TCACAAGCAACCAAAAGCGGTTTTTTCCCTTTTTTGGTTTTTAAAAAATTGGCCAGCTTTCCGGAAAAAGTAGTTTTACCGGAACCTTGTAAACCCGACATTAAAATTACGGTTGGTGTTCCAGAAAGATTGATTCCAACTTCAGAACCACCCATTAATTCAGTCAACTCATCTTTCACCAATTTTACCATCAATTGACCCGGTTGCAAAGACGTTAATACGTTTTGACCCAGAGCTTTTTCTTTAACGGTGGTGGTAAAATCTTTGGCAATCTTAAAATTAACATCGGCATCTAAAAGTGCACGGCGTACTTCTTTTAACGTTTCTGCCACGTTAACTTCGGTAATTTTTCCATGCCCTTTTAATATGTGTAAGGCTTTATCAAGTTTGTCGCTTAAATTACTGAACATAATTTTAATTTTCTTTTTGTGAAGTGCAAATTTATGAAATTGAACGGGATGTTCCTTAGTAAAATCAATAAAAAAACCATCCTTTTTGGGATGGCTAATTCGAATTTATTAAATTAAACTATTTTTTTTGAAAAGTTAGCAAATCAATACTGTCATCACCGCCGCTAACATATTTAAAATCTGTTTTGGTTGAAAAAGTTGAGAGTATTGGTTATTTCTGCAATTTGTTCGCTAAAGCGAAAGTTTTAGAACACGGATGACGCGGATTGAACGTTTTTTAGAAATGTCATAGATTTATAGATTTTAAAAGGCATTTCACATATTTATAGAAAATCATAGCTATATGAACCCAAGACCCGAACTATTTTTTATGATGGTATCTATGTTTTTTTTAAATCAATATACTACTAATTACACCCAACGGGTTACTATATAAAAAACGGATGTTTTTACGTTTTTAAGGGGTACCACAACCATGACTTTACCATGGCTTTACAATTACATTCTTTCCGGAACTTCAATTCCCAATAAGCTAAAGGCAGATTTTATTGTTTCTGCTACTTTTTGAGATAGTTGCACTCTAAATATTTTCAGATTCATGTCTACTTCCGGTAAGATTGGAACGGATTGATAAAAGGAATTATATTCTTTTACCAATTCATAGGTATAATTTGCAATCAAAGCAGGACTGTGTTGTTGAGCCGCATTTTGAATGGCAACCGGATAGGATTCCAACAATTTGATTAGTTCTTTTTCTTTTGGATGTAACGTAATTTTTAGAATTAAATCTGAATAATCAAAATTTGCTTTTCTGAGAATGGACTGAATTCGAGCATAAGTATATTGAATAAACGGACCTGTATTTCCTGTAAAATCTACTGATTCTTCGGGATTAAATAGCATGCTTTTCTTTGGGTCCACTTTCAGCATAAAATATTTTAAAGCTCCCAATCCAATAATTTTATACAAACGTTGTTTCTCCTCTTCAGAATAACCGTCTAATTTGCCTAATTCTTGTGAAATTTTTGCAGCGGTTTCCGTCATTTCAGCCATCAAATCATCGGCATCTACAACGGTTCCTTCTCTTGATTTCATTTTGCCGGAAGGCAATTCTACCATACCATAAGACAGGTGGTATAAATTAGCCGCCCAATCAAATCCTAATTTTTTAAGGATTAAAAACAATACTTTAAAATGATAATCTTGTTCATTTCCAACTGTATAAACCATTCCTCCTACATCCGGAAAATCTTTAACTCGTTGAATGGCTGTTCCGATATCTTGAGTCATGTAAACAGCTGTTCCGTCTGAACGAAGTACAATTTTTCTGTCCAAGCCGTCTTCGGTCAAATCAATCCAAACGGAACCATCAGGATCTTTTTCGAAAATACCTTTTTCCAAACCAAACTGCACCACTTCTTTACCCAGAAGATAGGTATTGCTTTCATAGTAATAACTATCAAAATCAACGCCTAAATTTTTATAGGTGGTTTCAAAACCATCATAAACCCATTGATTCATGGTTTTCCAGAGTTCCATCACTTCGGGTTTCCCTGCTTCCCAATCGAGGAGCATTTGTTGGGCTTCTAAAATTGAAGGAGCTTTTTTCTTAGCTTCCTCTTCGGTTTGACCCTGTGCGATTAACTCGTTTATTTCTGATTTGTATTTTTTATCAAAAGCCACATAATAATTCCC
>JAUXNR010000002.1 GCA_030682755.1 Flavobacterium sp. | reverse complement strand
TTTGTTGAACAATCCGTTTCCCGTAATTGGTTTTGATAATGATCAAAGCAGTTATAACATTAATCAGAATCGTTTTGTCAAAACAAATAAATTAGATGCAAAAATAGATTATTACTATTCTTTGAATTTGAAATCAATTTTAAACATAACTTTAGGAAATACAAATTCTTATCAAAGTTATAATTCAAGTATTTTTCAGATTTTGGATAATGGAACACAGTTTTCGATTGATGATGAATTGTATCAAAATCAAGTTCAATATAGTTTTAATGATGCCTATCTTGGAGCACATTATAAATTCATAACCGGAAAATTCACTTTTAATCCCGGGATCACTCTTCATCAATACAACACATATAATGATCAATTAGATTCAAGAGTTCGTGATAATTTCACGAGACTTTTACCGGATTTATTTGCCCAATATCAAATTAAAAAATCAGAATCATTGACGTATAACTTCAGGATGGCAAATATTTTTAATGACATTAATTCATTTACGCAAGGGTTTACAATTAATAATTTCAACGCATTAGGAAGAGGTAATCGTTTTCTTGAAAATGCATTACAACAAACACACTCGTTGCGTTATTTCAAATACAACTTATTTAATTTCACCACAATTTTTGGAAATTTAAATTATTCAAAAACTTCTGATCCGGTTGTAAACAGAGTGTTTTTTAACCAGATTTATCAAATTAGTGAACGAGCAAATTTGGATGTTGAAAACGAAAATTTAAACGGAAATATTGGTTATCAACGCTCCTTTATGAAATATTATAAAGCTTCAGTTGGCTTAAATATGAATTGGTCAAGATTCAATACACGTCGTATAAATAGTGCAGATCCTGAAAATCCCAATGCAGATTTAATTCAAACAACAGAGTCTTTCGGACAAACTTACAGAGCTTCATTGGGTACACAATTTAAAATGTGGCCTAATTTGGAGGTTGGATATACCATTACTTTAAATGATTATCAAGGTGAAACATTTAAAACACAACAGCCTTTTGTAAAAGTGGATTATTTCTTTCTTAATGGGTTTTCGTTTACTGCAAATTATGATTACTATAATTATAGCAACACGAGCGGTTCAGTTGACAACAAGTATGATTTTTTAAATGCCAGTTTGAATTACAGAAAGAAAGATGCTAAAATGGAATACAGAATTGGAGCCACAAACTTACTAAATACGGGTTCGTTAAATGATGATAGTTTCAATCAAACCGGATTCAGAACATCTCAATATTTTGTGCAACCTCGTTATATAGTTTTTTCCTTGAAATATAATTTATAACATAAAATTTAACCCTATAAAAAAGGCTTCTGATTTTATTTCAGAAGCCTTTTTTGTATAGTATAAAATTAATTTACAGTTTAAATGCTTTTTTAACTTGATCTACAAAATCTAATTTTTCCCAAGTAAACAATTCCACTTCAACAGTTTTAGATAAACCTCCGGGAGCTGTAAATGTTTTGGTTACAGTTTTCGGAGTTCTTCCCATGTGACCATATGCGGCCGTTTCACTATAAATTGGATTTCTTAATTTTAAACGTTGCTCAATAAAGTAGGGACGCATGTCAAAAATACTTTCAACAATTTTACTGATTTCACCATCTTTCAACGTTACTTTTGCAGTTCCGTAAGTGTTTACGTTTATAGAAGTTGGTTTTGCTACTCCAATTGCATAAGAAACCTGTACTAAAATTTCGTCACATAAACCTGCAGCAACCAAGTTTTTAGCAATATGACGTGTAGCATAAGCAGCACTTCTGTCTACTTTTGATGGATCCTTTCCTGAAAAAGCACCACCACCATGAGCTCCTTTTCCACCGTAAGTGTCCACAATGATTTTTCTTCCGGTTAAACCTGTATCTCCGTGAGGACCACCAATTACAAATTTTCCGGTTGGATTGATGTGATAAGTGATGTTGTCATTAAATAAATGAGCATACTGAGGATATTTAGCTTTAATTCTTGGAATTAAAATAGAAACCAAATCACTTTTAATTTTAGCTAACATTTCGGCTTCCGGTCCAAAATCATCATGTTGCGTTGAAATTACAATGGCGTCAATTCTAACGGGTTTGTTGTCGTCAGAATATTCT
>JAUXNR010000931.1 GCA_030682755.1 Flavobacterium sp. | reverse complement strand
TCATATATAAATTAACCTGTTTATCTGAAATGTGATTACCTGACACAGCGCCTCCTTATGGTTTGCTGTGCAGAACTCTATCAGATCAACTAGACAAGTTAATTGTCGCTAGACCAGACAAGATAATTGTCGCTCAATAATCCTTCAGCAATAAAATCAAAACCTTTTAATAATGTATCTTTCATTTTCAATCTCCTCTTTTATATCTTTAAATTTAGTAAATTTGAATGAAATGTCAAACAGATCAGATATGAATGAAATGACAGAAACAAAATCTAAAAAAAGCTAATTTTTTTAAATTCTACGACTCCCCCCGTTACTCAACACAATAAAAATGAGGGAGTAACGCCTCAACATTTTTAATATCTTCTTTAAGTTTATATAGTGTTGCTTGCAACTATGCTTTTCCTCTATCTTCCCAGGTTTTTTGGTTTTTGTTTTTATATATCCAGAAATCAATAAATAGAAAATAAAAACACTAAATCTATACATTACAACAACTTCGATTAGACATTCGAAAAAAAATCACTAAGATAAATAGTAGAGATAAGATTTTTAAGCCAGGGTAACCAACAATACGGCGAAAATAATAAATTGCATTTATTTTTTCTTGTATGTTGAATATTTTGGGGTTCCCCCAATCCCCTTGATAAATCTTAACTCCCAAAATAATAAGAAGAATATTGGAGTGAGAAATGGAAAAAATAATAAAAATAAAGAATGGTAGAAGTGGCCCAGATAACAATTTGTTAATTAGAAATCAAAGAATTGAGCTGAGAGCATCACCTGAAGAATATGAAAAAATAGAAGGTTTTGCACTGCAAGCTGGATACAACACAATGGCAAGTTATGTTCGTGATACAGCTTTAGAAGGTTTACCAATCCAAGGGACTAAAAAAACCAGACTCATTGAAAGAAGAAAACTTATTACTCAGCTTGGTAATGTTGGTTCAAATATCAATCAATTATCTAAAAATCTAAACAAGTATGTAATCAAAGCTATTGTGAAAGGTGTTGATCCAAATGAATTGATAGCAATGTTATTGCAATCAAATTTACTTCAAATGAAGAATGATATTGAAGTAATCAAAAAAGCATTGGTAAAGAAATAAAATGTTGGTAAGTTTATTTAATACTGGAACCAGTAATGGTCAAGGACCTGTGAATTATCTATTAAGTGATAAGGATCACACTGGGAAAGTTCGTTCAGTAGCTCCAGAATTAATTAGTGGGGATCCAAACACCACTATAGATTTAATCAATAATATTGACCGTAAATATAAATATACTTCTGGTGTTATTGCATTTAGAGCAGAAGAAAATCCAACAGAAAAAGAGCAAAAAGAAATCATTAATGCCTTTAGAAAGTCATTTTTACCAGAACTTAATAAAGAAGAAAATTTTAATGATTTATGGGTAGCTCACAGAGATAAAGATAGGCTGGAACTGCATTTTGTAGTTGTTGCTGAAGAGTTAAAATCTGGAAAAAGACTAAACATTTCGCCGCCTGGAAAAAGAAATCAAGATTTTTTTAATAGTTTTGTTAAGGTTACAAACCAGTTTTATGGCTGGAATCAAGTAATTCCTGATCCTTTAAAAGTTGCATTAACTGCATTTGATTTAAAAGTGCATGACAAAGAAGCTAAAACTTCAAAAGTAATTAAAAACTATTTAAGTGAAAAATTACATAGAAACATATTAAATGGAAAAATAGCAGATAGAACTCAGCTAATTGATTATTTAAAACAGCATAAAATTGAAATTACTCGTGTTGGCAAAGATTATCTTTCAATCAAAATGCCTAATGAATTAAAAGCAAGAAGATTAAAAGGTTCTATGTTTGAAGAAGGTTCAGACTATACAGATTTAGTAAAACAACACCATGCTGCAAAAATACCCACTAAATTAACTGATATTGAATACAAAGAGGTTAAAGATAAACTAAAGGGCTATATAGCTGATAGAACTGCATTTAATACAAAGCTATACCTGACACCTAAAAAATCATTTAGAAGACCCAGAAAAGCTAAACAACCAGTTGATACAGTTGTATCTTTGAAAGACTATATTAAAAATATTGATACCAAAGTGCCTGAATTACCAATCAACCATATTGCACATTCAGAAGGTATTCAACAACATCAATTCAAAGATAATATTAAACAGCTTAGAGATAAAGCAAACACTAATCAACTTGAAACAGATGGAGGCATAACTACTAACTCAGCAGCAGGAAGTATTCTTTCACAAATAGGATTTTTAGAAGCTGATTTGCAACAAATTAATATGCAGATTGGAAGTGAGAAAGATCCTAAAAAAGTTGCTGAATTAAGAGCAAAATCTTACAGACTTCAAATGCAAATTAGAATCATGTATCAAAACTTACAAGCTGCTAATGAAAAATTTGCAGAACAAATGAAGAAAACTTATAAATTCAAAAAGTGATATTTGGTATTAAATCAATCTTGCAATTCAATCATTAAATTTAACAACTCTTTTTCTTCTTCTGTATTTAAACCTTCAAGCTTTCTCTTAGCTTTTAGCAAATTTACTTTTTTGATTTTATCTACCTCAGTAAATACAGGATTGAAGTAGTGTTTAAAGTTAATATCAATACTTGCATGACCTTGGCTTGATAGCATGCCAGCTTGTGTATTTAAACCACTATGCTTTTCGCCTGTGTGTATTTCTTCAAACTTTCTAACAGATTGAAAACCTAATAATTTGGCAATCAATATAGTATTGTCATTACCTCCAAGTGAAAGCATTTTACTAATTTTGGTTCTTCGCAAGTCATGAAAATGAATATCTTTCATATCATTTTTTTCCATTAATTTACTAAATACTCTACTAAAACCACTGTTTGAATATGTGAAATATCTACCATCCTTTGCTTTTTCTGCTGGTGTTAGTGTTATTAAAAATTGCCTTGCAACTTCGTCAAGATAAACTTCTCTACTCTTTCCAGATTTTGTTATTGGCAAATGTATATATTTATAGTTATCTCTAATCTGAGATTTTTTCAGAAAAACAATTTCTGATTTTCTCATTGAAGTTAATAAAGATAGCTTACAAATATTTGCTAACTGCGGATTTGAATATGAATTGATTACTTTTAAAAAATTTAACTCTTCTTCTTCACTCAATATTCGTTTTCTAATATTGACAGTATTTTGCAGCAATGACTTGTCATAATCTCTTACTGGATTTTTAATACCTTCTAACTTTTCGTCAAAGTAAATGAGCTTGTTATACACATTTGAAATAAATGTTAATTCTCTGGCAACAGACACTGGTAAAACAGCTCTGGCTTGCTTAGTTCCTCTAAGCCTTGTTCTAATGTAGTTGTTAATATCGATTGGTTTAATCTCAGTTCTTATATCAAAATCTTTGAAATCTCTATAAACAATAGGCTCATGGTCTAAACCCATGTCATATTTTTCTTGATAAGTAATATATCTATCAGCAATAGCAGTGCTACAAATACGATTGATAAAAGCTTTTTTCATACTCTGGTTTCTTTTAATCAATTCAGTGCTTGGTGGTCTGTTAAACACATAATCATTCAAATACATATTTGCAAAGTAACCAAATGTATAGTTTTCGTTGTTATCTCTTTGAAATTCTAAAAGTTGATTTAATCTTTCTTCTTCAGTAATTGAATAAATCAGCTCTTTACCTTTTTCCAACTTAGATAGCTGCAAGAAACTTTTTGCCTCTTGTAAATTATCAAAGTAGTTGTTTGCTTTACCTTTGAAATCTTTTCTACTAATTCTTACTCTATACTTAGTAGTAACAGATTTATCAGCATTAGTCCAAGTGATTTTTTGAATACCTCTTGGCAGTTTCATATTGCACCTCAAATTTTTGGGTTATTCTCTGGGCAAATTTTATACTGAATTGCCCAAAAATACTAATTTTAGGCAAATTAATTTATTTAATAAAAATTAAATAAACCATTTAAAAACATATATATAGGTAAATTTATGAATAAACAAATTGCTATTTTTGCAGGCGGATGTTTTTGGTGCACCGAACCAATATTTAGCCAGCTAAAAGGCGTTAGCAAAGTA
>JAUXNR010000926.1 GCA_030682755.1 Flavobacterium sp. | reverse complement strand
CTGGATTTTCTCATATTCAGCCCATGCAGATTGCTTGATTTTGTCATATTCAGCCCGTGCAGATTGCTGGATTTTGTCATATTCAGCCTGTGTAGATTCAGATAAAATATCTAATAACAGGTCAAGATTTAAAATCATTTTTTTCATATCCCCAGATTTAAAATCTTTTATTATATTTTCTGGGAAATTAGCTGGAGATGAAAAAATACTAACTTCTTTTTCGATTCCTCCAGTAATATCATAATACCAACGTATTGCCCCATGACCAACAAGGTCTATCGGATTTTTACAATAATCTTGTAATTCTTGGCCTCTTTTGGTGTTAAAGATTTCTTTATCTGTTAAATAGAGAATCTTACCTTTTTCAAACTTTAACCAACTTATTGGTTTACACATATTTATCTCCTTAAATTAAATTTGATTCACATTGTTTCAGGTATAAACAGGTATATGGTGAAAAGCATCCAGAATAGTTTTCGTAAAAATAGTTTTCACCTTTTAACAGGTTAGTTTTAATTTCTTCGGCGATAGCGTAAAGACTTGCTTTTATCTCATGGAAATTATATTCACTTCTCCAGAATGTTTTATCAATTATATAATGCTTTGGAGAATTAAGAACTGATTTTTCTATTCTTGTTAAAAATTCAAAATCCTTTTCTTTTTTGGTCTGTTTTAATGCTGGTTTCCTAAATAAGCGATAAGTTATTGCCTTTGCATCTGGATTGGCAAGTAGATATAAACCGGCTTGTAGCTTTGTTGTGAAAAAAGTATAATCATCAGGTTGACCAATCCATTTCCAATCATAAATTATTTTTTTAATTGGTTCGTAAAGGTCGGTTGTAGTTTTTAAAATAAAATCAGAGTATTCCACATAATTTTCCTTTTCAATTTCACTATCATGGAATGTTGATATTGGTAATTGTTTGTAGGCGTTTAAAAAGCCTGTAAGCGTTTTTAATTCTTGCGGTACTTCATTGCCAATTTCTACATCATATATTTTATCCGATATTTTTTTGATTTCAACTTCTAAGTCAGGATTTCTACTTTGCAGAAATGCTAAATTAGCATGAAACAATTGGCCATAAAGTATTGGAAGTGACTTGCCAAGTGGTTCAGTGCCAAGGATATAGTTTTGATACCAATATTTTCTGCATCTGGTATAAGCTAAAACATAGGAGTAGGAAAGGACTGGTTTTTTATTGAGGATATATTCGGGACATAAACGTCTTTCGGAAAGAAGGCACTGGCCCGGATTTTTATAATGTAAACATGGGCTTTTACTTCTATCTATTTCTTTACAGAAAGCCATTGGGGTTAGCTCCTATTTATATTTTATTGCTTTTATATTAGACAGGAAAGTATAAACCTGTCAAGTTAAAAACCGCAGGGAAAGCTTAGTTTCCGGCTTGTTTTTAACTTGCAAGCGACAATATCACGCCTTAAACCCTTTGTCAAGATATTTTTTTACCTATAAGTAACTTTATAAGGAAAGATAAGAACGGCAAGCCTCTAAGGGGTATCCTTTTTATACTGTTCATAAATTTTGTAACATTCAGTATAAGTTGTTGGTAAGGTATGTTTGAACCAAGCCTCAAAAGTCTTAAACTTTTTTATTGGTTTAGATTTTTCTGGTGTCAAACTATATCCTTCACTCTTTAAATATCCTTTTAGTATTGCCAGCATATCTTTACCAAAATTTTTATATTCAAGCAAGGTACTTTCTTTCATGCTGGCAAGTTGTTCATTTGTGGATATACCCATTTTATACATCCACATTCTCAGCTTGCTACCAGATTGAGATATATTACCTTTAGGTATTTTTGTAAAATTGATTAATCCCATTTTAAATCTCCTTTATTGAGGTTATTTCCATTTCATTTTCATTATCTCGGTGTTTTTCAAAAAATATGGTTTCAGCATTTTGCATATCCAACGCTTCAATGATTTCATCGTCTGGAGTTACTTCAACTATATTGAAATGAACCCTGAATTTTTTGAGAGTTCCGGCTTTTCTGGCTTTTTCAATTTCAAGTTCCCTTTCAAATTTTTTGTCAAGTTGCTTTAGTGTTCTAATCTGTTCTTCATCTCCAAAAGTT
>JAUXNR010000924.1 GCA_030682755.1 Flavobacterium sp. | reverse complement strand
CCCGTAACTCGCAACTCGCACTATTTCCCAAGTTATGAAATTATGATGGATGATTTACGGGATTATCGTTTTTACAGTGAAGACATGTTGCATCCGAATCAAGTGGCCATTGACTACATTTGGCAACAATTTAAAAACGTTCATCTTTCAGAATCCAGCTATGTTGTAATGGATGAAATAGATTCCATTCAAAAAGGATTGGCCCATAGACCTTTTAATCCCAATACGGCACAACATCAACTTTTTGTTGAAAAACTGCAACAGCGAATAGCTTTACTTCAAAAAAAGTATCCTTTTATTACTTTAGGATAATCTTTATCTGCATATTTCAATAATTTTTATTGACTTGACCTTGTGTTTTGTTAAAATACGGCATTTGCCTTATTGTAAATAAGTGTCATTTGCTTCAAATTTGACTTATCTAATTAACCAATAAATACATGAAATTATGAAAAAAATCAAACTTATCTGTGCGTTTGTTGTAGTGACAACTTTTACCTTGTTTACGTCATGTAGCAGTGATGACAATGGAGGTGGAGGCGGTAATGCTGCAGCGGGAACTATTAAAGCTAAAGTAGATGGAACCACCGTAACCACTATGGAAATGGTAACTTTTGCAAATCAAGTTGGGTCTATGTTACAGATTCAAGGAAATACTGGCGGTACAAGCAGTAAAGCCTTTGTTCTGAATGTAACCACTTTTGATGGTGTTGGGACTTATGACATCGGTGGAACCGGAGGTTTGGGTCAAGCAAATGCTAGTTATACAGAAATTATTGTTGATTTATCAAATCCTATGGCTACTGAAACTAAAGTTTGGGCCGCACCTTATACCGGTGGTGATAAAGTTGGTGAAATTAAAATTTCTGAAATTACAGCGACACACATTAAAGGAACATTTAATTTTTCTGCTAAAAGAACAGAAGATGGTAGTATGAAACAAATTACAGAAGGAGCTTTTAATGTTGAGCTTGACTAAGTAAAATAATAGTTTAGTGGTTTTCTTTGCTTCCCAATCTGTTTCTACTTCGATTGGGAAGTTTTTTTTACGTCAAATGACGTATTGATTTGATAAATCAAAAACATGAAATTTGGTTGACTTAACCGGACTTTTATATGAAAATCGTAAAAAAATTTAAGATAGCATTACTTCTTTACATTATTGTCTTTTTGTTGTTACTGATGAATTTGATTGTAATTTTATATTGAATTTTCAGTAAATGACTTATTTTCAATTTATTTTATTGCAACCTATTCTTCAAAAGTTTAATTTTGAATAGCATCAAAAGACAGTATGTATGATAAAAAGAGTAGTAATCCTTATTTTTTGTTTTGTTGCAACCACTTTTGTTAGTGCTCAAGTGATAAAAAAAACACAAATAGACAGTCTTAAAAAAGTGTCTGTTTCTGGAGATAAAAAAAAATCTGTCACTTCTTTATTAGGCCTTTCGGATTATTACAGCACAACCAACCTGGATTCTTCATTACTGTATGCTCAAAAAGCATTGGAGTTGGTTAAACAAATTGACAACGATACAATTCAAGCTGAGGTTTATAATACTTTGGCAAATTCCTACGAATACAAAGGTCAGATTGATTCTGCTTTGACGTATCATTTTAAAGCTTTAGAAAAACGTAAAAAATTAAAAAACCAAATTGCGATTGCTGATTCTTATAATAATCTAGGCGTTGCAAACGATCAGTTGGGAAAGTTTAAAGAAGCCTTGAGTTTCTATTTTAAAGCTTTAAAAATTTATGAAACTGAGAAAGACTATTCTAAAACAGCCATGTCTCTGGGTAATATCGGAATCATTTACAAACAACAAAAATCTTTTGACAAAGCTTATCATTATTACAAAAGAGCTAATGAAATTTACTTGCAACAAAATGATGATTTTGGAATAATGGTTACCAGTGGAAATATAGGTTCTGTTTTGATTGATTTGAAACGTTTTAAAGAATCTATTTCTTATTCTGAAAAAGCGAAAGAAGGATATGAAAAATTAAAATACGATCGGTATGTGCCGTATTCAATTTCTAATATTGCCATTGCTTATGATAGTTTAAAAAACTACAATGCAGCCGAAAAGCAGTATGAGAAAGCCATTGAATTGCATAAGAAATTTGGAAACAATTATGAAACAGCTAATATTCTCAATGCTTTATCTTCGTGTTTAATCAAACAAAAACGATTTCAAGAGAGTATTGTCAAAGCTACAGAATCCCTTGAATATATTAACAAAACCGAGGCAAAAAAATTATTGGTAAATCAGTTGCAAAATTTGGCTAAAGCTCATGCCGGTTTAGGAGATTACCCCAAAGCATTTTTATACTCAGAACGATATAACACCATCAAAGACACGCTTTTTGAAAATGAAAAAACCAAAGCCATTTTTGAATTAGAAACCCGTTATGAAACCGAAAAAAAGGAAAAGGATTTAGCAAATGAAAAAGTA
>JAUXNR010000918.1 GCA_030682755.1 Flavobacterium sp. | reverse complement strand
CAATATTACTAATGGATGGGGATCATCTGGTAATGATCTTTTCTAAACAGTTGATAAATGCTACTTATGATTTTCTATTTGATTTTTGTTCAACCATAGACAGTGACGGGAGGAGGGTACTGGACCAAAGGGAAAATTACCTCGAAGTAAAAACAGCAGACCTTTTTAAAAGCTTTTTTGGAAAAAAAGCTAAAGTGTATACTAATTATTACGTAACTAAACAGGAGAAAGACCTTCTTGTAGTAATTAATAAATATGCGTTCATCATAGAATGTAAAGCTAATAAATACCGTATTCCGTTTAGAGACCCATTAAAGGCCTTCGACAGAATTAAAGATGATTTTAAACGATCTATTGGTAAAGGTTATCTTCAGGCTAGAGAAATGGAAGAATTAGTATTAACTGGACAACCTTTTCATATAAAAAATCATCGTGGCGAAATTATAGATAAAATATATCCTGGAAAGATTCACGAAGTATTTTCAATTGTTGTAACACAGGAAAGGTTTGGACAGATAGAATGTAACTTGGCACACTTGCTTGAGGTCGAAGATGATAATGATTATCCTTGGGCAATTGCCGTCGATGACTTGGAAACATTTTTAATTACGCTGAGTCGAAAACAAAATCATCTTCAGGAATTCGTAACCTATCTTACTGCACGTGAAAAACTGCATGGAAGATTATTTTGCTACGATGAGCTGGATCTTGGTGCGCTGTTTCTTATGCAGCCAAAAGTCTTTTTCAGCTATTGCAATCACTTCGCCCCGGTAATTATGTCTCCCGATATGAATAAATTTTTTGATGAACTATATTCGATTGGTCTTGGGTTTAAAAATGAATTACATTTAGATAAAAAGAAACAACGGGAGGCACCTATAGCATATGCACTTCTAAAAGAATTAAAACTTGGCAAGCCAAAAATGTGATATGTTTAAATTCCGGAAACGTTCAGTCGCATGGCGAGGTTAGGGAATAAAGATGCTAGATTTTTAGGTTAAACACGAATTTTCCAAGAACAAAACGAACTTTCCATTAAACCTAAAACTCCAATCTCGCCAAACAATTATTAACGGATGGCTCTCTTGCTTACGTTTAAGGTACTTTTTGCAATAAATTCAGCGGTTTACTTTTCTAAATTAACTTTTGAGTAATTTCGTAAAGGTATAATTAACTTTTAATATTTTAATATGGTTCAATTTGATATATATCGAGATTCAACAAAAGAAATCTATGCAGATGATATTCCAGAGTTTTCAGGTTCTGAAAATTGGGGTAATTTAAGTAGTAAATTTTTATTTATATTCAGCAGATTAGATTATCTCAATGATACTTTAGTTTCAATATGCGAAAAAGTA
>JAUXNR010000174.1 GCA_030682755.1 Flavobacterium sp. | reverse complement strand
TCTTTGATGTTTTTGTATGTATTTCGAGGGACAGTGGTCGGACGAAGAATAAATCCTAATAATGCCGGATCGCTTCCTAAATGTGTGATACTGCTAAAAACGGCGACATTCGAAATCCCTTCAATAGTTTTTGTCGCAATTAAATTTGCCGATTTATAGCCTGTACAACTATTGATTAAATTCAAACGTGGAATTTTTGATAAATTTTGAATGCTGTCTTTTGAAAATTCAATCATAAAAGCAATTTTTTTCAAAGATAGTTTTTGTTTAATAAAAATTACTAAAAATTAAACAAAAATTTTATTCGCCACGAAATATATTTTCTTTAAAAGTTAAAAATCCTTTTTATATTCCTTATTTTTGTAGATGAATTTTTGATATTCTTTCATGCAAACTCCTCAAAAAATTGCCGTTGTTGGTTCCGGATTAGTTGGAACTTTATTGGCAATATACCTCAAAAAATTAGGTCATACTGTACATGTTTTTGATCGAAGTCCCGACATTCGAACTGTTGAATTTTCAGGACGTTCCATCAATTTAGTCATGTCAAATCGAGGTTGGAAGGCGTTGGATGATATCGGTTTGACCGAAGAAATCAAAAAAATCGGAATTCCGGTTGACAAAAGAGCAATTCATTTGCAAGATTCAAAACTTACTTATCAATATTACGGCAAAGAAGGCGAAGCGATTTATTCACTTTCACGAGGTGTTTTGAACCGAAAAATGATTGATTTGGCTGAAGCCGAAGGAGTTGAGTTCTTTTTTGAACACAGAATTTGGGATGTCACTTTGTCGGATGCCACTTTGCATATTGGCGAAACTGAAAGAGGTGAGTGGACCGATTTAAAATACGACAAAGTGTTTGGTGCCGATGGTGCTTTTTCAAGAATTCGCCACCGAATGCAACGTCAAAGTATGTTTGATTATTCACAAAAGTTTTTGAGCGTTGGCTATAAAGAATTGCATATTCCAGCGAATCCCGATGGAACATACAAAATCGACAAAAATTCTTTACACATTTGGCCTCGCGGAAATTTTATGTTGATGGGATTGGCCAATTTAGATGGCTCGTTTACTTGCACCTTATTTATGCCATTTGAAGGAAAAAATTCCTTTGAAAGTTTACACGACGAAAAAACGTTAGTTGATTTTTTTGCAAAATATTTCCCGGATACCAAAGAAGTGATTCCAGATTTGGTGGAAGATTTTTTCAAAAATCCAAAAAGTTATTTGGTCACGATGCAATGTTATCCATGGACATTTAACGATAAAGTGGCTTTGATTGGCGATTCGTGTCATGCGATTGTACCTTTTTACGGTCATGGAATGAATGCCGGTTTTGAAGATATTACCGTTTTGAACGAAATGATTTCAAAATATGGCGACGATTGGGAAACCATTTTTGAAGAATATCAAAAATCCCGCAAACCTAATGCTGATGCGATTGCCGAACTTTCCTATCGCAATTTTATGGAAATGAGTGCCAAAACAGCTGATGAAAAATTCTTACTTCAAAAGAAAATTGAAAAATGGTTTTCAGATAAACATCCAGACAAATGGATGCCACTTTACAGCCGAGTAACATTTAGTTTGCAACCTTATTCAGAAGCTCTTGCTATTGGTGATTTCCAAAATAAAATCATGGAAGAAGTGATGCAAATGGAGAACATTGAAACAATTTGGGATAGTTTGGAAGTGGAGGAGAAGATTATACAGCTTCTGCAATCAAAACGCTAAATCAATTTCTTTTAGAATCATACGGAATTTCTACTATATTTGTTAGTAACCAAACCACTAGCACATGGAAGTTTTTTTATTGATGATTGTCCTTGTTTTTTTAATTGCTATTATTTCTAATATCAATTCGAAATTCAAAGCTTCGCAAGACAATTTTAACAAGGTTTTGCATAAAGTAGAACAACTTCAAAAGCAACTTCAATCTTTTGAAATTAAAGAAGTGGTTTCATCAAAACAAGAAATAATTCCTCCAAAAGTTGAAATTCCAACTCCAATCATTGAAACGGAAATTCCAAAAGTAGTTCAGGAAGTCAAAGAAACAATTCCATCACCAAAACTTGAAAAACCAAATGAACCGGAAGTAGTTACTTTTCAAAGAAAAGAAGAACCAAAACCAACTTTTGTTCCTCAAAAATCATGGTTTGAAAGTTTCAAAGAAAAAAATCCCGATATCGAAAAGTTCATTGGAGAGAATCTGATTAACAAAATTGGAATTTTAATTTTAGTTCTCGGTATCAGTTTTTTTGTAAAATATGCCATCGATAAAGATTGGATAAACGAACCCGCTCGTGTAGGAATCGGTATTTTGTGTGGTTCGTTGCTAATGGGAATCGCACATAAACTCAAGAAAAATTACGCCGCATTTAGTTCTGTAATTGTTGCCGGAGCAATTAGTGTTTTTTATTTCACCATTGCCATCGCTTTTCACGAATATCAATTGTTTAGTCAAACAGTTGCCTTTATAATTATGGTGGTTATCACGGCTTTTAGTGCTATGGTTTCTGTTTCTTATAATCGTCAAGAATTAGCAGTTCTCACATTAATTGGCGGTTTTGCCACACCTTTTATGGTGAGTACAGGCGAAGGAAATTATGTGGTTTTGTTTACGTATATCGCCATTTTAAATATTGGAATTTTAGGAATTGCCTACTTTAAAAAGTGGAAAATTGTTTCCATATTGTCGTTTGTGTTTACGTATTTATTATTCACTTCTTGGTACACAAAGGAACTTTTTGCCAATTCGTTACCACACAAAGGAGCTTTAATTTTTGCATCGTTGTTCTACTTTATTTTCAGCATTCAATTAGTGCTGAATAATATTAGAAATAAAGGTAATTTCTCAATAATTGAATATGCCATTTTAATCGCTAATAATTTTGTTTTCTTCGGATTAGGGATGGGAATTATTCACAATTGGGGAGTTGATTTGAAAGGTTTGTTCACGTTAATTCTGGCAATTTATAATTTAATTTATGCTTCAATTTTATACAGAAAATTTGGTTTAGAAAAAAATACAATTTATTTGTTAATCGGACTCACACTTACTTTTGCCACACTCACCATTCCGTTGCAATTTGAAGGAAATCAAATCACATTATTTTGGGCTGCCGAAGCTGTTTTGTTGTTTTGGTTATCTCAAAAATCAAGAATAAATTCGTTTAAAATTGGAGCAATTTTAGTGCAAGGTTTGGCACTCATCAGTTTGATTATGGATTGGTCAAATCAGTATGATTTTTACATTGAAGAAAAGTTAAACATTGTTTTAAATCCAATTTTTATTACAGGAATT
>JAUXNR010000916.1 GCA_030682755.1 Flavobacterium sp. | reverse complement strand
GACAAAATCAAAGAAACCCAGGTAATTGCCACCGGCTCATCATCGTTTGAATTAGCAAATAAAATAAATGAACCTTTGACCGGACGGAAATTTGAGTTTTTGCTCCTCCCATTTTCCTATGAAGAACTATTCAACAATTTCGGGTTCATCCATCAGCAATCATCCTTGGCCCAAAGATTAATATTTGGCAGCTATCCCGAAGTGATCAACAAGCCAGGCACAGAAGCGTCAACTCTAAAAATTTTATCCGAAAATTATCTATATAAAGACATTCTTAGTTGGGATAATATTCGAAAACCTGAGCATTTGGAAAAGTTGGTCAAAGCACTTGCATTTCAGGTTGGTAACCAGGTATCTTATAACGAATTAGGAAATTTAACAGGCCTCGACAATGAAACTGATGAAAAATATCTTGTAATGCTTGAAAGAGGATTTATTATTTTTCGTCTAAACTCTTTCAGCCGAAATCTTAGAAATGAAATAAAACGCAGCCGAAAAATTTATTTTTATGATAATGGTATTCGCAATGCCATAATAAACAATTTTAATTCATTGGAATTTAGGAACGATATAGGACAACTTTGGGAAAATTTTCTTGTAAGTGAACGCTTGAAAAGAAATATTGCAAATAAGCATTTTTGCAATACCTATTTCTGGCGCAACCATTATCAACAGGAAATTGATTATTTGGAAGAATTTGGAGGGAAAATCAATATTTATGAATTCAAATGGAAAGAAGGTAAAAATTACAATTTCCCTTCCTCCTTTCTCGAATCTTACGATATAAATGAATCATCGATAATACATAATGCAAATTATCATGATTTTTTGATAAATCCGGGAACCTAAACTTTGCTTACCGGAGTTTGAAATATTTAATACCCGTAAAAACAAGCCGAAGTAAAAATGCAAAATGCAAACCCACCTAACAGCACATTTGAAAACCGCACAAACCAACACAATACCAAAGTTTGTAAAAGAACTGTTTTCTTGCCGGCACACCAGCGGAAATTGATACATTTGTAGTTATTTGAAACGGATTTGAAAAATGAATGTAGAACAATACATCACCAACTTCAACCAACGCTATAAACTAGGCAATGCAAGCAAGCATAAATTTCGTGGCGATTTGCAACAACTGATAGAAAGTTTAGTGCCGACAATCAGGATACAAATCTAAAACCCACAAACGCTTGCATTTTTTAACCATAAATTACATCCAATTAAATATATTTCTTTATCTTTGAAAACCAACAATGCATTAAACAAAAGGATGATGGGAAAAAAGCGTAGCTGCCTGCCGCAGGCATGAATGGTTTACTTGAACATTTAGTGCAAACCAAATTGGAATTTGTATTCAAAGGAGGCACTGCTTCATTAATCACTAGAAAAGATAAACTTTCTGAATACGAAAAAACCGACTTTTGTTGTAAGGAATTTGAGAAAACATTCATGGAAGGTATTGAAAAGATAAAATAAAAGGAATTCGTTCTCCAGACTTATGTTAATAACTTCTGTCCCCTATCGGACAAAAGATCACATACATAATTAACAATATTGCTAATTCTGTCGTAAATTTGTTTAATTATTTATTTCATCACAAAAAAATATAAGATATGAGTTTATTAGAAGAAAAAAAAGTC
>JAUXNR010000915.1 GCA_030682755.1 Flavobacterium sp. | reverse complement strand
AAGAAAAAAAAGAAAGCACTCTTGTGAAGTGGAGGGTTTCAAAAAAGCAAGTTTTTTTTAAAAAATACTACCACCCTGATTCGTCCTTTGGAAGTCGGAATTTGTTGCTTGGTGGAAAAGTTGTTTTGAAACCGTATGGGTGGTGGAGATTTTTTAAAAAACCCGCAGGGCTTGAACTTGCTTTTTTGTAAACCCGGAACTTACCTTTGCTCTCTTTTTTTTATTTTATTTTTTTGCTTTCGGAGTGGGATTTTCCTGTGGAAGTCGGATTTTTTTGTTTCGGAGTTGGGGTCGTCTTGCAAGGGTTTCAAATTTTGGGGCTGGATGAAAATCCAAAATCAATTAAAATACTTTTCATCCGGAACCGAAATTTGAAACTCTTGCTGCACTGTTTGATTTTTTGGGGTGCTTGGAAGTGTTCAGTATTCAGATTTTAGTATTCAGTTGTTTCGAAGATGGGAAGCACCTCAAAAAAGCAATGCAAATACTACCGAGTGCGTTGGCAGTAGCGAAAGCAAGTGTGTGGTTTTTTGATTTGTTTGCAGACTCTTTCTGATTGCTTTTTTGGGTGCTGGTGCTTCACTTGTCTTTAAATGGAAAGACTTGAAGTTTGAATGATTTTCTTAGAAATACTAAAAGCATCAGCAACCGGAAAGCAATTACTACTTCATGTTCTGATAAATCAAAAAAACACACTCTTGCTGGGCAATTTTATCTTTTGAGGGTGCTTGAAAGTGTTCAGTATTCAGATTTTAGTGTTCAGTTGTTTCGGAGATGGGAAGCACCTTCAAAAGATAATGCAAACACTACCGCTTTAAACACACAGTTGATAAAAACAATTGATGAATTTCCTACGAAGTGATGATTTCCTTTTTGAGTAGAAACGTTCTTATGAAAACCCGAAGGGTGACCCGCGAAGCCACGTATTTTTGGTAGCTATGGTGGTGCGAGGAAAGCTGCCAAAAATGTGTGGCTGGAGCGGGGCACTTGAGCGTGGGGTGAGCGGCTTTTTTACATAATGTTATTATAGGGCAATGCACTATCTTGTTTTGGAGCATTCTTTTCTTTATTGCCTTATAATGCAACATTATGTAAAGAAGCTTGGGAAAAAGTTTTTGTTGCCTTGAACCATTTATCTATCGGAGTGATTAACTTCTGGCATACAAAAACTTTTGGAGCGTTGGGAAGGAGTGGCAACTGGAAACTAATTAAAACATACTTCCATTACTATACTATTCGGAAAAATATTTTTTGTAAAGCACAGCAAGACTTTAATTTTTTTATTACTGTTTTCATTTAATAAGAAAGAATAAAGTAGATTTTATAAGCCTTTTTCACATTTAACAAATAGAATATAAACTATCTTTAGTTCTTTTTTTATGTATCAATTATTATCACAAAAGTATTTTTGTTATCCTGCCTATTTCTATTAGCTGAGGAAGAATTTAACTATTATTTTACCAATTTCAATATTCTTAATGCACCGCTACCAACAACAGCAAATACAATAGCTCCGATAATCAAATCAGGATAGCTTGAATTGAGCCAATGAACCAAAAGCCCTGCAACGATAACACCCGAATTGATTATAATATCGTTTGATGTAAAAATCATAGTTGCCTGTATGTGGGCTTCTTTGCTTTTGTTCTTTTGCAACAGGTAAAGACAAAATATATTTGCCATTAGTGCCAAAACAGAAACGATAATCATAGTTTGAAAATCGGGCATTTTTTCAAAGCCTAAAAAACGCCTGATAACTTCAACAAAACCAATAACAGCCAATACGATTTGAAAGTACCCTGCAAATTTGGAGATGATGTTTTTCCTTGCTATTGTTCCACCCACAGCTAATAAAGCCAAAGCATAAACGATACTGTCCGCAAGCATATCCAAACTATCAGCTACCAAACCCATTGAATTGGAAAAAATGCCAAACACCATTTCCAATCCAAAGAAAACGAAATTAATAATCAGTACAGTCCAAAGTAGTTTCCTTTGATTATTATTTGTATCTGTTTCAAAAATTGCATTGCTTTCTTCAGTTGAAATCAATGTAGTATTCAGGTTTAGTGTTCCCAAAGCCGTTAAAATCGGGTCGGGATTTCCATTGTGATAAACGTTCAGCTTTCTGTTTGGAATATCAAACTCTAATGATTTTACCGTATCAAAGTTTTGCAGTTTCATACGGATTAACTGCTCCTCACTTGGGCAATCCATTTTTGTAATATTGAATATTGTTTTGTTCATCTTTTAAAGTTTAAATTTTATTCCTCCGTTAATTACAAATCCGTCCAATGGTGAATAAATATCTTTAAAAACAGGGTTGGTTATAGTACCTGTATAAATGTTATCAAAACGTGTCTGTCTTGTATCAAGGAAGTTTTCAAAGTTGATATATAAAGAAAATCTTTCCCAAATCTTTTCAGCCATAAAGCCACATGTCCAATAATCGTTTCCTATTGTTCCGTCATTGAGCTTTTGCGGACTGAAATAATAGGCTTCTAAACCAATCTTCCATTTATCCTCAATTTCATACATCAGTACAGAGTTAATACGGTGTTTTGGGGTTAATGGATTTTCGGTAGTTGTTCCGTTTTCAATCAATCGGGTATCGGTAAAGGTGTAGCCCAGAAACAGTTTCAAATCATCATATCCTATTTTTACGTTGGTTTCTGTTCCTTTAGTATGAATGTAGCCCGATGAATTGATGAACTGATAAAGATTAGCAGATGGATTTTGAAGCAACAAAGGATTATCCAGATAAGTATAAAAAAACAGTTGGTTTATGCTGAATGTCCAATCATCGCCTATATTAGTACGGTAGTTGATGTCTGCATTTGATCCGTAACTTCTTTCTAATTTATTGGTTTTATTGTTAATAGGCATTACGTTTTGGTACTGTATGCGTTCGCTTTCTTCGGTAAAAATGGTTGGTGTTTTGTAGCCAAATCCGCCCCCGATACGTGAAGTCAAACCGTTTGCAATCTTAAACAATGCCGATACTCTTGGCAAAAAAACAGCTCCGTAATCTATCACGTAATCCGTCCTTAAACCTGTTTCTAATTGAAGCCAATCGGTAGCCTTAAAAGAATTTTGAACGAAAGCCCCGAATGTGGTTTGGTTGTAATCCCTCAACGGAAATGCGGTAATCTGTTTTTCTTTAAAATTGTCCGTCCAAATATTAACGCCTGTTACCCATTCCGATTTTTCTTTGCTGTGCGTATAGCTTGCTTCCGTAAAAGTAGCGGTCTGCGTTCCCTCAAATTCGTAATTCGGAATAGCCGTATTGCGGTTAAAATAACTTACGCTGTTTTTGATTTGTACAAAACTGTTTTCGTTTACAGTATGGTCAAAAACAAATTGAGTGGAATAACGCTGTGTTTTGTTTTCCTCAAAATATTGATGTGTGTTATCCCCTTTGCCTTTGATGTAAAGCATATCGCCACCCAAACGGTTTTCAATGGTGGTGTTAATGCCAAAGTTCATTTTTGTTTTATCATTGAAGTAAACAAATAATTTAGGGTTCAGTACATACCTTTCAAATTGGGGAA
>JAUXNR010000173.1 GCA_030682755.1 Flavobacterium sp. | reverse complement strand
GAGCATCAGGCGATCCATGATTTACCAATACATCTGTTTGTGTTGAAACTGAAGCAACTTCTCTTCCTTGAGCAAATACATTTATTGCAAAATTTGGAGCAACAGAATATCCAGTTGGACTCACAATTCCATTGGCTACTAGAATATAAGTTTCATTAGCCATTAAAGTTGTAGTTAATGAATAAAGTGGATTCGCTGAAGATGTACTAGTTGAAGGTTGCACGTCAATTTTGATCGGAATTCCAGCAGGAATATTTAAAAACTGAGTTGCAGTTCTGAACGCAAAATTATCTAAAGCAAGTTCGTCATTAATATACACGTCTACTTGCTGTGCTGCTAAATCTGGTGAATTGTGAATCACTTGCACTCTAGCAAATTCTTGAACAGGTGCTACTGGCAATGGAATTAAATTTCCACCAGCGGCTGTTGCTACCCACAAACCAAAAGCAGGTCCGTTACTGTTCACTGTTGGATCCAAAAATCCTGAAGCTAAAACTGTGATTGCAGCACCGTCAAGATCTAAGGTTTGAAGCGGAGCTAAATAGGATGCAACCGTAGTTGTTCCAGTAGCATCTCGAACATCAATTACATAATCTAAATTTAAAAACTCCAAATACCCTTGAAATTGAGGAAATGATATATCATTGACAATTGTACCAGCCGGAACAGAAGTTTCCACAACATCCACAGTTGGAGCATCAGGCGATCCATGATTTACCAATACATCTGTTTGTGTTGAAACTGAAGCAACTTCTCTTCCTTGAGCAAATACATTTATTGCAAAATTTGGAGCAACAGAGTAACCAGTTTGACTCACAATTCCATTGGCTACTAGAATATAAGTTTCATTAGCCATTAAAGTTGTAGTCAATGAATAAAGTGGATTTGCTGAAGATGTACTTGTAGAAGGTAACACATCAATTGTGATTGGAACTCCGGCAGGAATATTTAAAAACGGAGTTGCAGTTCTAAATGCAAAATTATCTAATGCAAGTACATTATTAATGTAAACATCCACTTGTTGTGCAGCAAGATCTGGTGAATTGTGAATTACCTGAACTCTAGCATTTTGTGCAGAAACAAATGAAATAGCCATCAAGACACATAAACTAATAAATTTTGTAATTTTTTTCATAGTTAATTATTTTTTGTTTAACGTTATAAAGTTAATATTAATCAATAGTTAAATATGTTAACAATCTCCTAAATGTCATTTTATTAATATTCAATTAACTTTTGTTTTACTTTGTATATCAATAAATTAAGATGAATCATCAAGATGATTTCATTGATTTAAATCGGTTTATTGATTGTTTAAAACAACATATTCTGTTTAGTTATGACTAAAAAAAGTTAAACGTTTTAAAATTAAATTTGTTTTAAACTAATTTTTAATAAAAAACGAATTGTCGGTACTATTTTACTTTTTATCGAAATAGTGATGAAGATTTAAAATAAAGTTCTAACTTTCGTGACTTTTATAAAGAATAGCAATCCCAAATTTGCTATAAAATATTTATAAATTTTGTTAGGTTGTATATGACACCTGAGGAAAAATTAAATATAATTAACCGTTTAAATGCTTTAGAACTCTTACAAAAGAAAAATTTAGAGGAGGTTTCGGCATTAAAAAATTATCTCAAAGAGAATCCCCTTCTGGTTGAAGATTGGATGGATTTGAATGAGGTGAGTGGCTATTATATTGATAGTTTTTCTAAGGTAGAAGTATATGCGAACAGACCAACTACAGAAGAAAACAAAAACATATTTGCTACTGAGAATCAAGCAAAATCTTCACTTGCAAAGGCACAATTATCGCAACTATTAAAATCTTTTAGAAGTGGCTGGCATAAAAGTTTACCCAATTATGTTATTCTACCCGAACTTGTTGATGGTGAGGTTAAGCCTTATATCGGACAAGGTGTTTTTCCTCAATTTTTAGCATTTAGAAGTAGGGAAAAGGCTTTTTTATTTTATGCGGCACACAAACAATTGATTCAAGAATATTGGTCAGAATTTTTCGAATAGTTTATCTTTACATTTATTAAACTTTATTTATGAGAACTATTTTTTATATTCTTGCTTCATTGTTATTGTTTACAAGTTGTGCAAATTCTCAAAAAGTTAATGTGTTAAGCGAAACTCCGCATGACACAACTTTTGTAAATGTAAAAAAGTATTCATCTGATTTTGTTTTAGATATGCGATATGCCACTACAAACAATTTTATGAAAACTCAAGTATATGATTGTGGGGAATGTTATTTGCGTTATAAAACAGTTAAGGCTTTAATTTCTGCAAATACTGAATTTATAAAAGTAGGATATAAAATCAAGCTTTTTGATTGTTATCGCCCCACTGATGTTCAAAAAATTATGTTTAATATTGTTCCAAATCCAACGTATGTTGCAGATCCAAAAAAAGGATCAATTCACAACAGGGGTTGTGCCGTAGATTTAACTTTGGTTGATAAAGAAGGTAATGAACTTGATATGGGAACAACTTTTGATTTTTTTGGAGTTGAAGCCGCCCATGCTTATGAAAATTTGCCAAGAAAGGTTTTGGACAACAGACTTTTATTGAAATCTGTTCTTCAAAAAAATGGTTTTAATGCAATTAAATCAGAATGGTGGCATTATAATTTAAAACAAGAAAAGCTTGATAATCTTTCTAATTTTAAATGGAAATGTGATTAATTTTCTATACAATGCAGGTAATTCATAAAGAAACTTTCCGGTCTAAAAAATTGTTTTAAAAATTCAGAATTAAGTTCTTTTTTGATTACATAGTCTACAGATTCGGTGCCATAAACAACTCTCAAAATTGAAATTGGTTGTTTTTTTAATTCTTCAATTGTATTTTTTAAAAAATAAAAATTTCCTTCTAAAAGTCTGACATTCTTTTTTTCTTCTTCATTTCTATATAAATTACCACAAACATCTTTATCTTCATGAAGTAGTGTAATTATTTTACCGTTTTCTAATTGAAAATAAATTTTTGAGTTTTTACCTAAACAAAGTGTTTTAATAAAATCGGTATTCTTTTGAAGCAATTGAAAATTTAAGTAGGGTGTACCGCCAACATTGGCTAATGTTAAAAAAATATAATTTTCAGATGAACCAAAAACACGTTCATATATTAAATATTCCCTAGTAGATTTATAAGTTCCTGAACTGTCTTTTTCATTAATAGCATAATCACAATTTTTCTGAGCAGATACAAGAGTTGGTAATGATAAAAATAATATCAAAAGTAATTTATTCATGCTTTTTTTCAATTTTGTTGCAAAGTAAAACAATTTTATGGTTATCTAAAGCTGTTGTAAAAAAACAATATACTTTACCACCATCCTTAATTTTCCATTTTTTTCTAATTTCATCAACTGTAATAGGAAAATTTCGAATGGTCACATTGGCTTTAGTGTTTGCTAAAAACAATTTCATATTTTCTTTTGAGTAAATGAACTGATTTTTAATTTCAAAAACCCTACCACAAAACGGTTTTAATTCATTTGATGTGAATAATTGAGAGTTGTGATGTAATTTTTCTATTTTGTATTGTTTTGAAATTTCATCAAAACCGCCAGATTTCATTAATGAGGCATTGGGTTCAAAAAGGTATTTTAAAGGTAAACTAAACGTAGAAAAAGCATTTGAAGGTAAAAAATACTCGAATTTTTCAACAGCATCTTCAACTATGTTTGCACAAATAACTTTACTGTTGCTTTCATGATTATTTTCTAAGATCCACAAAATTTCTTTCACTTCATTTTCAACAGCAACAATGTGGATCTCCTTTACATACTTGAGTTCATTAATTCCGGCTGAAATATCAAGAATGGGGGAGGTCTTCAACAGGATTTTATTGGCAAACTTAAAATAATCTTCAAGCAATTCCGGTACATTTGGTGAACAATCTTTTAGTAAAAACACCTTTCCTTTTATATCATTTCTCCTAGAAGGATCAATGTAAATCCAGTCAAATTTTTTATTCAGTTTTTTTAAAATTTCTTCACTTTCACCTGAGATGCACTCAATGTTATGCTTTTCAAATTGATTGAAATTATGCTTTACAATTTCAGATAATTCTGTGTTGCTTTCACAATGAACAATTGATTTCATTTTGTTTGAGAAATAAAAAGTATCAATTCCAAAGCCTCCTGTTAAGTCAATTAATGACTCACCGGATACCAATTCAGATTTATATGCTGCGGTTTTTTCGGAAGAGGTTTGCTCAACTGAAATTTTTGAAGGAAATAAAATATTTGTTTTATTAAACCAAGTAGGAAGTTTTTCTTTTGATTTAGTTCTTGATTCAATTTGATTCAAAATTTCCTTAAAATCAATTCCAGGAAATGGATTTTTCTGTAAAGCTAATTTCGCAATGTCGATTCCCGTATTTTCATGAATGAAACGTTGAACTTCTGGGTTTAATAAGTTTGTATTCATCTATAAATCTCTAGTAATAGCTTTAACAACAGGGTTTTTGGGAAAGAACTCTTTAGCTATAACCTTGAGCATTGTATAGAAAGGAACAGCGACAATCATTCCAATAATACCGGAAATGAAACCTGAAATAAGAATAACTAAAAAGATTTCCAGTGGATGTGATTTTGTGCTTTTTGAAAAAATCAAAGGTTGATTTAAGTTGTTGTCTATCAACTGTACAATCATAAATCCAATTAAAACATAAATTGTTTTGGGAAGTATTTCGGTTTGAAAATCGCTGCCTAAATTGCTAATCATAGTAAGAGTTGCGGCTAACACACTTCCAATCAAAGGACCAATGTAAGGTATGATATTCAAAATCCCACAAAAGAAGGCTATTATAAATGCATTAGAAATTCCAAAAATTAATAAAACTATAAAATATAAAATGAACACAATAAATAGTTGAAGTAATAAGCCTAGAAAATAACGACTCAATAAATCATATGTTTTTTTAAATGAATTCAAGGTTTCTGTTTCATGTGAATTAGGTATTAACTTCTTGATTCCAGACACAAACAGTTCTTTATCTTTCAAAAAAAAGAAACTAATAAACAGTACTGTAGCCATACCCATCAAAAAACCACTTATCATAGAAATAAATCCATTAAATAACCCCGTTAAAAAATTAAAATCAATGT
>JAUXNR010000914.1 GCA_030682755.1 Flavobacterium sp. | reverse complement strand
TAGAAAAAGTTTGTTGAAAGCACTACTTGAGAACTAAAGGGGTTGTAGTAACAACTTTGTTTTGTTCTTTCGTTTCTTGGTAATAGAATATCAAATTCAACTTTTGCATTAAATGTTTCATTCACAATTTTTCTCCATTTGCTTTTGTCAGATCTTGATTTTGTGTCGAAAAGATTTTTTAATGATAAATCATTATTAAACCTGCTTTTCAGTCCATTGTTTTCATTGTCATCAAATGATTCTGGGAAGTGCAAAGCTTTTTCAATATTCAAATCATTTTGAGTTAAAATTAAACTTCTTTTTGCTTTACTATTTTTTACGCCAAAACCAATGTTAGATAATTCATACGAAGTTTTAGATAAATTAGGGAATATGGTAGTCGATTCACCACTATTACCAGCACTACCTCTTTTTCTTGAGCTAAAAAACGAGTTTAAAGGTTCAAAAAAGGACAACGTATTTAATTTTTCATATTTATTTTCTGGATCATTAAAAAATAATTTCCAATTATCAGATGAGCTTATTTGCCTATCTGTAACCTTCAAACTATAATCTGACGTTACTACAGTATTAACTGAATTAGACAATAGTGCTTTTATATCATTTGGTCTTGAAAGCAAATCCGAATTTATTACCCTTAGAAATTTAATATTTATACTTGGTTGTTTACTTAGAACAACTATGACGGTAGTAACTTTAAAATCCTCAAAGTAATTCCTTGGATACAATATAATTGACTCTACCTTATCTAACAAGAACTGCTTTAAAAACTCACCATCTTTATTATTTAAAAATGTAGCCATTAAAATTAAACCCGCTTTACCTTGAGCGTTTAAGTAATGCCAAGAATAATTTGCGAAGTAAAAATATAAATTAGGCTGTGATGCGAGAGAAACGAAATTAGTTTGTCCGTTGTTTGTTATTGCATTATTCATCAAAGCTTTATCGGCAATAGTTATTGGTGCATCAGGATTGTCATTTCTTAAAAAAGGAGGATTCATCAATAGAACATCATAGCCAGCGACATTTGAATTAGTAAAAGTATTTCCTGTTATAATATTTGCATTGGTGGAACTGTCTACACCAGAAAGGTTTTTGGAAATAAGTCGAAATGTAGCTAATTGAGCTAAAAATGGGTCAATTTCAATTCCATTAATTTGATTCAGTAATTGATTGTGAGATTTAGTTATTGCATTTGAAAGGCTCAAAATATTTAAATAGTCGTATGCAGCATCTAATAAAGCACCATCACCAGAACAAGGATCAATTACAGTTGAGTTTTCGTTTTCGATTGTCACTGTTGCCAACAAAATTGACAACTCTGTGTCAGACATTATTTTTCCTTTCTTATGAAGCGTATTTTTATCATAAACTTTTGAAGTTAAAAGGTTAAAAATATACTCAGGTAATGGGTTGTCAGAAACCGCTTGCGAACTATAACTATTTAATGCTTGGATAGTGTTTTTAAAGTATTGAATAATTGATGAACTGAAATTTTCAGGAAATATTCTATCTGTTGAATTAGGATGATTAGAAAATACTTGATTAAAATCTAACTGTAATACTCGGTTGTAATTATTGGTTAGTTTTGTAACGAATGTTTGAAGATTATCATTAGCTAGTGGAAAAGTTCGGAAATAGCTTTGATTTGGATTACTCGTTTGATTGTAATAATCTTTTAAATAAGCAAAAGCCAATAATCTGAAAAATTCATAAAGTGTAATTTCATCTGCTAAGTCTTTGTTTAGCGACAAACTATTACTCACGCTTTGATAGTTCTGAACAAACGTATCAATTATAGGCTGCCAGTTATTGTCCCAATTAGGTTGTGTGCGATTATAAATAATTGGTAAAATTTGTTCAAATGTTGCCTGAAAATCAATGCTTGTTTGCGTTGCGTCTCGATTTTGTGGGTTAAATGGAGTATGTGATTTTGGGTTTCCCTTTAGTATGCAAGTTGAAATAGGGCCTTGCCTGTCTGCAAATAAGATTAACTCCTCAATATTTGTTAAGCAAAAATACTTTGGATAATTGGGTTCCCAATATGGCGAGAAATCAGAAACATAAGACCTTGATTGGTTTTGAAATCTTTGTGATGTAACGTCACGAGCTGTTTTTTTGACTTCTATTACAAAAATGTATCTATTTGAAGATTTTAGTTTAATAGCAAAGTCAGGTATGATTGTACTATTTGGAATAGCAGGATGATGCACTAATTCCATCACAGAGTCATAGCCACAATTTATGATAGCATTGTTAATAGCACTTTCAACGACAGGATGAAATCCAGTAACTTCATCAGAGTTATACCAAAGATTTATCATTTTAATTCAAGTATTCTTTTATTTCATTATTTAATTCAACAACCGTCAAAGAAGAACTGTTTTTTTCATTGTATTCATCGATTAGCACCAAATCAATTTGTTCAATTATATGCTTTTGACCGTTTTCATATCTGCTCACATTCATCAATTCTTTTCCTAACAATTCCAATTTTTTTATTGCCTGTTCTGAAAGTTTATTTATGTCAATTACTTTCACTTCTTTAAATTCGTAAAGTTGTATTTTTCTCAATCCATTACCTTGACTTCTGGAATTGCTTAGTATACTTAATCTTGTAAAAGATGAGTTTAAAATTGAAAAATTGGCTAATTCATTATTCTTAATATTGAGAATATAAAAGTTATCTGAAGATAAAAACTTATTTGGATTATAAATGAAATCAATATTGTTTCGTAAATAATAGTTGAAAATAAAATTACCGGTAGCTTTCAAATTGATTTTATACCAATCTTTTTTAGTTTCAATATCTCTTTTTACGGCTATAAATTTTTGAGCAGGAGCTTTTAGGATTTCATTTTTGACAGACTCCAAATATTGTTTAGTTTCATTAGATATGGACCCATTAACAGCTAATATATATGCATTCTCATGGTTTACAGTATAGGTTTTAATCTGTGAGACATCTTTAACAATTGGTTTTAATTCAGAAAGTTCATTTTTTGAGAAAATAAAATGACTATTTACTACTGCCGATGTTCCTCTTTGAATTGGTTGTGAAGCAATTGTTTTGAGATGTTTAAACACACTGGATTTGAAATTGATTATGCTGTGATTGTTGAAACTATATGTCAATAATTCTTGTTGCTTTAATTTTAAACTGTTTGCATTTAAGCTATTATAAGTTTTCAAATCGTTTAAATCATTCAGCGGATAATACAATATAGATTTTCTATGGTTCTTTTCCTTTACAAACTTTATCACAGTAGCACCTATTTCTACATTATCGAATGCACTTTTTTTGAAATGATAAATACTCTCTAAGTGTCCGAGTTTAAGGAAAGAATCTTTTAAAAATTTTCCGAAACTGCTGTAAAGCCAACTGTCATATATTACGGCAACCATTACGCCACCATTCTTTAAATGCAAAATAGACTTCAATAAGAAGTAGATATATAAATTCGATTGTGACGGGATTGTTGATAAGAGAGAAGATACATTATATCTAATGTTTTCTTTTGAATTTGAACCGTCAGTCAATAGTTCTTGTCTTACATAAGGCGGATTTTGGATAACTAGGTCAAACTTTTCCCTAACTGGAAAATCAAAAAAACTACCTTGAATTAAAGTTCTATTTGAATTTTCGTAAAATTTCTTTATTTCTTCAGTGATTAGGTTAATGTCAATT
>JAUXNR010000895.1 GCA_030682755.1 Flavobacterium sp. | reverse complement strand
TTTGTAGCTGATTGCGGGAAATTCCTTGAATATGTTGCATGTTTAAAAATACAACAATTCAATTTTTCTTACAAGTTTTTTAGTATATTTGTTAATGGGATTGTGAGGTTTTTTCACAGTCTGACGTTATGCGGCAGCTTAGAAGACGACACCGAAACAAACAGATAGATAGAAAATGAAATCAGAAAATAAACTCGCAGGACTTGGACTTTTGACAGCAATTTCAGCTTCACTTTGCTGTATTACACCTGTTTTGACTTTGTTGGCGGGGACAAGTGGACTTGCTTCGACTTTTTCGTGGCTTGACCCATTAAGACCGTATTTAATCGGCTTGACAGTTTTGGTGCTTGGATTTGCTTGGTATCAGAAACTAAAACCGCAGAAACAAGTGGACTGCAACTGCGACACGACCGAAAAAACACCATTCATTCAGACAAAGAAATTTTTAGGTATCGTGACAGTTTTTGCAGGACTAATGCTTGCGTTTCCGACCTATGCACATATCTTTTTCCCTAAGACAGAGAAACAAACAATTGTAACCGAACAAGCGAACATTCAGACTGCGGAATTTACAATTAACGGAATGACTTGCACAGGTTGCGAAGAACACGTAAACCACGAAGTGAATAAATTGACAGGAATAATTAACACGACTGTTTCATACGAAAACGGAAACGCAATTGTGGAGTTTGACAAGACCAAAACCGACATTCAAGAAATAGAAAAAGCCATTGCAAAAACAGGCTATTCAGTAACCGACAAGAAAGAAATAAAATGAACATAATACTACAATCAACAATCACTTGCCCCGACTGCGGACATAAGAAAGAAGAAACTATGCCGACAGACGCTTGCCAATACTTTTACGAGTGTGAAAATTGCAAGAAAGTTTTAAAGCCAAAACAAGGCGACTGTTGCGTTTATTGTAGCTACGGGACAGTAAAATGTCCACCTATTCAGGCAGGAACAAGTTGCTGTAATTGACAATGAAACAACTGACCGAAATAGAAAGCCGACCGCATAACACGGGTTTTGCGTCAGGCGGGGTGATGTGCAAACTTGGAGCTTTGTGCTTTTATTCAAGTTCGGTGCTGGTTGACAGTTTTGTGCTCCAAAACCCGCCCGAACGCAAAGCCCGAAACCGTTGTACAACATTATAAACCAACGTTTCGTCAAAAAAATGGGCTGACAACCCAAATGAAAACAATAACACGTAAGAAATTACGTTTTAATTAAAATTTAACATTTTTCTATTAATCAATTAATTAACAATTATGAAGAGAATTCTTTTAAACTTTTCAATCCTTTTAGGATTGGTTGTTGTTTCTTGTGATAACCCAGATTTATCGCAAGAACAAAATGCACAAAATGACAATTCATTAATGCAAAGGCAAAGCTCAATGTTTAGTTACATTGAGTCTACTCAAATCAACAATGGTGTTGATTGTGAAAACAACATTTTAATTTTTCCAACTTGGGAAAAATACTGGGAAACAATTGAAGTTCTTGACCAAATGATTGAAAACGATTGCGATTCGTTCGACGCAACTGTTCCTAACAACATCACTGATGACGAATATGACGCATTAGCTGATGCAGCAGGATTTGACGAGGATAATGTTTTAAGAAAATTTGAAGAGGATTTAGCTTTCTGCTCATTAAGACGTAAAATTGAATCATTGGAAAATGATTGGTTAGACCAACAAGGCGACGGACAATGGGACATAAATGCTGACCCAGACAACCATTTTATTGATGACGAAACCGAAAGAACTCTGTTAAGTCAAAATGCAGAAGTAATCATCGGAAGTAAAGAACGTGGTTATGTTTACTACAAATTTATTGACGATGAAGGTAACTGGATTGAAGTTCATAACAATGACTCTCAAGCAATTTCCCAAGTTAGTCAAGGTATTATTCCAACTAACAATCCTAATGTTGTCGTTGTAAAACCGAGATACGAGGAAACTGGTAGTTCGGCTTGTAAAGACCGTGTAACAAACAAAGGTTATATTTATGGACCTAATAATACAAGAGTTAAACAAATAGACAAACTTAGGAGAGAAACAGGAATTGGAGATAGCAAAATTAAAGCTAAAACAAAAGGGTACAAAAAGAAAAATGGGAAATGGAGAGCAAGAAGAACGTGGATTACTGCTGGTATAAATGCTCAAATTAATTCAAATCCTGGTGATTGTTTTATCAAATGTGGTCAAGATATAGATGTTCTTAAACACAAAGAAAAAAGAAGAAGAAGAGTTAAAGTAAAACACTCAATTCCTCAATATGTTGGCATTGACCCTGAACGTAGATGGTTAACCATAAAAAACAATTCAGTTTATGCACTCCATAAACAAGGTCAAGTTTTGATTGTAAATCATGATTTTTATGATAATCAACAGTAATTTAAAAAATGTAGCAAGTATTTTACTTGCTACATTCCTTTTTTTGAATACTTATTCTCAAGAAGCCGAAAAAATATATCACGAAGATTATTCAAAATTAAGTTTTGTTTTACAACCATCAAGAATTACTGGGTTTTATAGTGCTAATACAAATGGTTCTAGCTATCCTTCAATTACTTTTGATGATTCTGGTTCTTTACAATTTGGTATTTATTTCAATTTTGCTCAAAAAAATAATTTCAACTTTAAAACAGGAATAATTGCTAAAGAGTTTAATCCGCTCTTTACCCTTAATGTAAATGATGAAGATATTGGTTATGGTACTGGTTACAGCTTGTCAGGTATTAATCCAACTAATGCTTTTATTTTCAGCATTCCAATTAAAGCTGAATATTTTTATAAAATAAATGACAAATTAAATTTTGTTGTTGGTGGCGGTTTAAATTTAAATCTCTTCACAGGAGGTGGAGAAACAACTTCTGAGGTTTTTGTAACATCTGAAACTGAAGGCAGAAAAATTTTTAATGCAATTACTAATCAGGAACAGATAACATTTTCTGGTGAAATATCTTTTGGAGTAAATTACAAAACAAAATTTGCTTTAATTCAACTTGAAGCTTTTTACAATAGAAATCTGCTTCAATATCCTGCAACTGGCAGATATTTTATTTATGATTTAGAGAATAGTGCAGATGTTGAAGGCGATTTTACTATCGATGGAAATTTTTATGGTTTAAGTTTGAACATTTCTCCAAAAAAAGGTTGGCTACAAAAGAAATCCAAAAAATAACGTTGTACAACAGCCATTTTGCGTAATTGCGGGGTCAGTTATAAATTCGAAGTTTAGGCTTAGAATAAAAATCAGTGACAACTCAAAAGTATCGGGTTCAAATTCCGCAACTACGCAAAGTGGCAAAACGTTCTCTGCAAGCTTAAACCAAAGATACCGCACAATAAAATTCAAATAATTTCGTTATCTTTTTATTTTAAAATTCTATCCTTATGTCAACAGAAAACAGCCCACAGACCTTATTCAGATTTGTAAGTTTAAGAAACCCAAATCTTTCAGAAAATAATGAAAAAAATTTAAAATTTATTTATAGACCATCATTGCTTGATGGATATTTTGACCAAGTAACGTCTAATACAAAAGACAATAGATTAAGTGCTTTAATCAATCTTGCAAATTCATTTTCCGAAAACGCAATAAAAACATTGGAAGAATTAACAAGAAATGAAAACCTTACTGGCTTATTAAAAATAGGAAAATACCTGAATTTAGAAGATAAAATTTCCGAAAAAGATTTAGCAGATGCTAAAAACTTTTATACAAATCTAAAATCAGACAAAGATACTTTACAAACAATTTGGGATAACTTAATTTATCAGTATATCACCCAAAACAATTTTTACATTAAAGAGTCCATTATTCATATCCTCAAAGCATTTCATATCGGGTATGTACAAACTCTTGGTTCTGATGAAGAATTGAAAAGAATAAATGGAAATGATTTTATCACAACTGCTCATCAAGCAAAAGTCATTTTGCCTGAATTTTTATTTCAAGAAGAAATTGATGTTTCTTTAAAAAGAACTTCTGATTTAGTAAAATCAAGAAAAAGTAGTAGCCAACTATTACAACCAAACTTATCGAAGCAGGAAAGTTTATACAATCAAATTCTTGACAGAGAAAATTTTAATGAATTAAAAAATGAATTAAAAACTATCGAAAACAGAGCAGGCAGGAGTGTTGACAGAGATTACCAAACTGCTTATGCAAATTATAAAAGAGAAAATGCTGAAAATATCGTTCTATATCAAAATCAGTTAGATATTATTCGAGAATTAGAAGAAAATAAAGCTCCCGAAGAAGAAATAAGAGAAGCGTATGAAACTTTACAACGATACGAGTATCCTCCTTTTGAGTACGAATATAAAAAAACTCTAAACTGGACTGATTTATACCCTAACCTTTCAGTAGAATCTTTTGCTTTATTTTTAGAAAATTTCACTAATGCTTCCTCTATAATAAACAAACCTATTGACTATGAAAAAGCTGAAATCTCGATAATTTCTGATGACGAAATTCAAATTGACAGTTCTGTTGTTTCGATAACATACGACAGTTTCACGGAAATATATGAAGAGATTGATACAAAAAGCCAATCTTTAAACCAAAGAGTTTTATCTGTCAGTACTTTGCCTCAATTAGAATATGCAAATATTGGAAACGTGTATATTCCTGTTTCCGAAAATAATTTTGCGTCTTCTTCATTTGTTCATTTATCTTATGTTCTTAAAGCAACTAAACCACGTTCTATTTTTCTAAATCAGACCAATGCAGGCTATGTAACATTTCAAATTCAATTAGAAAATTCATCTTGGAATATTAGCTATGCAACTCTTGTAGCCCAAACAAACTTGGGAATTCAAAACGAAGATTTCAGTAACCTTAATGTAATTAACAATACACTGACATTTCCCCAGTTATTGATAAACAAATTCAAGACAATTAGTAGCTTAACATTAAATATTTTCTTCTTTAATGGCAGGGAATCCGTTTTGCAACTCAACAACATCGTCATAAATCAAGAAATTACAGGTATTTTAACTTTAAAACCAATTAAAGAAGAATTACCTGAAATAATTCCAACAGAACCAATTCCTGTTTCTGGAAACCATTTCGG
>JAUXNR010000883.1 GCA_030682755.1 Flavobacterium sp. | reverse complement strand
AAGAAAATCATTTGAATTTAATGATTTAATTAAATTTGGTTATAAAATTAAAAATGTTGAAGCTGTCAATGAGGGGCTTCTTACTTTTTCTAAACCAATTTTTAATGCATCGAAAAACTTAGTTTATTTTAGATATGGTTTTATTTGTGGTCCTTTATGTGGTCACGGACAAGATTTGATTTTAGAAAAAATTAATGGAAAATGGATTGTAAAAGAGACAACAGGCTTTTGGGTAAGTTAATCATCTACTCCCTCTCAAACATCCCAACCGTTCCGCCAACCCAATCTTTATCTTTATTGAATTTTACGCCAATCATTTCACCACGGCTTAATCGAACTAAATTGGTAACCGGAATAGGAGCGGAGGCATCTTTTGGCCAAACACATAAAATGCGGACTTCAGCTTTTACTTTACCATCTGGCGATTGAATAATAGGAAGGTAGTTTACTTTTTTCTGCAAGATGTATAAGTCTTTTTCTTTTACGGCTTCAATATCTTCTTTCTTAACATGAAAAACCACTCCGGATCCTGAAAATGAAAATAAAGGTTTGAGCACATAGTTTTCCAAATCTGTTGGAATTTCTTTTAAGTCACTTAATAATGTGGTTTCAATAAAATATTTTCCTTTGAGATACGGCAAAATAAATTTACTGATACGGAAAAACCAATTGGGATGTCCGGCCCATTCTACCTCTAAGTCAGCCGAAAAATCAAAGTTGAGTTGCAAATCCGTTCTCAAATCCAATTCGTCAAAAATTACACGGTTATATATGCGTTTGACTTCAATTTCAGTTCCGTTTTCATGGATGTAAAAGAGTTTTTTTCCTTTCTGAATGAGTTCAGTCACACACACCACAGGAATACCTAAATCACGATTACAATATAAAAAATCAATTCGGGTGTTTTGTTTTTCAGGTTCAATTTCCAATAAAATGACATTCTCTGTTGGGTAATTATTGCAAATAACCTCTTTCACCAACTTCAGATAAGAATCATGATTTAAACCGTTTAAATAAGGAGTTAATTCAGAAAGAAAAGGGTAGTGGTCCACAAATTTTTGAGCCAAATTATTCTGAAAATTAAACAGCGAAGGAAATCCTTGTACTTCAATCAACTTTGGGATTAACTCACCATTCTCTTCACAAATACCAAAATCAATGGCAAAAAAAGTGGTATGACTGTCTTCGTTTGGTACTTTTCTATTTAATTCTAATGCTTTGTTTGTTAATTCTTTAAAACCATCTTTTTGAATAAAAGCTATAACTTCATTGCACCCTTCAAGCAATTGATTTTTTAATTCATTTGAAATAAAAAAAGGTGTTTCACCAATACGAAATGTTGGTTTATAATTAAAATCAGCTGCAATGCTATCAATTAAATGTTCGTATTTTTCAGTTGAAAAATGCTCGTTAAAAAGTTTTCTATAGCTTGGATTCATAACAATTTTATGTTTTAAACCGCAAAAGGCACAAATGTTTGTTCAGATGTGCCTTTATTGGAAATTTAAAATTTGTAAATTAATTAGAGAGTATTTTTTTATGTTTCATTAAATCGTTAATCGCAATGCGAAGGAAGTTAGGAATAATGGTTTCATTGGTTTTATAAATTTTATCTTCTTCAACCAAATTTTCAAGCATTTTTAAGAACTTGACTCTTCCTTTCATTTCGATGATTTTCTCTCGGAAAGCTCTGTTTTTCATGTGAGCCAAAAAACTCATTGGATCCGCTTCAGGGTGAAATTGAACCCCAACAATTTCTTTTGAAAAACGAATTCCCATTATGGCACGTTCATATTGCACATGATCTCTAATTTTTTCGAGTGCAATAATTTGTGCTCCAATTTTCTTGAAATTTTTAGTATGCGGTTGCACTACTTGGTAATCTCTGCTGTCAATGGTATAAAAAGGATTTTCCAAACCTTCAAATAAGGTATCAGTAAGACCTTCATTTACTTTATGTGTGGTCATGATACCGAAAGACGTGTCTTTTCGTTTGTTTATTTCGGCTAAACCAAAATGTTTACAAGCCATTTGAAAGGAGTGACAAATAAACAAAACGTGTTTTTTCATTTCATTTTCTTTGTTCCAATTCCAAAGTGCATCTAACAGTTCGAAGTATTTTTTATCCCAAACACCATTACCTTCTAAAGGATTTCCCGGACCGCCACTTGAGATATAAATATCAAATTTTTTTATGTCCGGAAATTCATTCTTTCCTCTAATATCAAAAACCTGAAACGTAACCAATTGATTGAAGCGATTGATGATATCAAAAATACATCGCATGCCTTGATTGGCCTCACCATCATACATATCTAAAACCGCAATTCTTATTTGTTTATTCATTTGGCAACTATTTTATAACGCAAATATAACTTTTTTGAATGAAAGCTAATTTTGATGCTTTTTGTTTTATCAAACAAACTATTAACATTTACATACTTAAAGAAACTATTCTTTCAAGATTATTCTCTTTCGCAAAGAAAAATGAAATTAAATTCCTTTTGTAAACTGACTTGTAATGAAATCAACCACTTTGGTTAAATCTTGTGTTTCTTCAAAAATGGCTAATTGTTTTGCCGCTCCAGTACCTTCTTTTAAAATGGTATGCACATAATTGATTTCGTCTCTGCTTCCTAATTCATCCACTACATCATCAATAAATTCAAGTAATTCAAGGATTAATTCTTTAGTTGGTACTTCTTTTTGCAATCCAAAATCAATCATATTGCCTTGAACACCATAACGAGCAGCACGAAATTTATTTTCTTTTATTAAAGCCAATCTATACACGTTAAAACTAATGTTGGAAGTATTCAGTTTATATAATTTTGCAACCACAGCTTGAATAATGGCCACAATACAAATGGTTTCATCAACAGTCAAACTCATATCGCAGATACGAAATTCAATGGTGTTATAAAAAGGATGCAAACGTAAGTCCCACCAAATTTTCTTAGGATTATCAATGCAATTTGTTTTTACCAAAGTATCTAAGAAATTATCATAAGATTGCACAGAATCAAAATATTCCGGCAAACCGGTTCTTGGAAATTTATCAAAAACTTTGGTTCTGAATGATTTATATCCTGTATTTCGTCCTTCCCAAAAAGGGGAGTTGGTAGATAATGCAAAAATATGAGGCAAGAAATAGCATGCTTGGTTAATCAATTGCAACCCCACTTCACGACTTTCAATTCCCACATGGCAATGCATTCCAAAAATCAGGTTAGACCTTGCGGCATCTTGCAATTCATTAACAATCATGTGATAACGCGGGTCGTCTGTAATAGGTTGATCTTGCCATTTGGAAAACGGATGTGTTCCGGCAGCACCAACAACCAAACCTTGGTTTGCGGCAAGCTCCACAATTTTCTTGCGAAGGAACGTAATTTCTTCACGAGCTTCTTTGACGTTTTTACAAATATTTGTACCCACTTCAACCACAGATTGGTGCATTTCAGCCTTTACTTGTTCTTGGAGAATTATTTTTGCTCCATCAACAATTTTGGACATGTGTGAACGTAAATCTCTTGTTTGTGGGTCAATAATCAAATATTCCTCTTCAACACCAAGTGTAAAAACCGGTAACTCTTTCTTCATAATCTTTTGTTTAATACGTCTATTTTAGAATCTTTTTGTGTCATTTACAGAACCTTTCATAAAAGTCCCCCAAGTTAGATTCATTTGTCCGTCTTTGTGTTTTTTGGCATATTCAATAGCCATTTTTGCTGCTTCTTCCACCACCCACTCAAAATTTTCTTTACCAACAGAAGTTAGCTCTGCATCAGGAGCCGGATTTCCGAAATCAATGGCATAAGGAATTCCGTCTCTTACGGCAAATTCAACAGTATTGAAATCATACCCTAAACCTTTACACAGACGAAGCGTATAATCTTTAACGGTAGCCAAAAGTTTTTTATCAGCAGGAGGTCCGTCAACAACATAACGCAAATGATGCGGGTTTCTAGGTTCGTATGGCATTATCCTTACAGCTTTTCCGCCAAGGCAATACACTCTAAAATATTGGTCAAACACAATTTCTTCCTGTAGCAACATTACTAATTGTCCGGTTTCACGATGTACTTCCCAAAACTCATCTCTGTTTTCCAAGCGGTAAACGTTTTTCCAACCTCCACCGGCATAAGGTTTCATGTAAGCCGGGAAACCAATGTAATTAAACATTTCTTCCCAATCTAAAGGATATTTTAAATTTCTAAATGATTTACTTGTTGTATCAGTTGGATGCTCTGCAGAGGGAAGAAGCACTGTATTTGGTAGAGGAACTCCTAAAACATCAGCCAAACAGTTGTTGAAAAATTTATCATCTGCACTCCACCAAAATGGATTGTTGATTACAGCTGTTCCTGTTAAAGCTGCATTTTTTAAGTAAGCACGATAAAACGGTACGTCTTGGGAAATACGATCAATAATCACTGCATATTCAGTGGCTTTGTTTTGTACTACTTTGTCAATAGAAACAGCTTCGGCAATGATACCTTTTTCATTTTTTGAATTTACTCTTTCTATGAATGCCTGAGGAAAGGTGTCTTCCATTCCAAATAAAATTCCAATTTTTTTCATAAACGTTCTATTTAGTTGTATTATTTACACTGTAATTTAATTAAACTTAATTCGCGACAAATAATGTGGGAACATTTCACGCCAAACCGGCCAATCATGTTCACGGTTTTGTCGAATATCTAGCCAATGCGGCACATCTCTATGAGCTAAAATTCTACTCAATCTCAGATTTGCATCCAAACATATGTCCCAATTGGAAGTACCTAAAACAATGTC
>JAUXNR010000172.1 GCA_030682755.1 Flavobacterium sp. | reverse complement strand
CGACAATTTCTTCTTTTCTTTGCACCTCAATTGAAACGCCCTTTTTTACCAGTGTTTTTTTGAATTCCTCTTTCCGGTTAACTGTACTTCGCGGATTAATTACATTGGTAAAAACCATCGACGGTCCAAGGAAAACATCGTCTTCGCAAACCACGCCTTCGTAAAGTGAAACGTTGTTTTGAACTTTTACATTGTTGCCGATTATAACTTTGTTCCCCACAAAAACATTTTGACCGAGAACACAATTTTCGCCAATTTCAGCGGTTCCCATTACATGGGTGAAGTGCCATATTTTTGTGCCGCTGCCTATTTTTGCGCCGGTATCGACAATGGCTGATTCGTGTATAAATGTTTTATTCATAATCTTAGCGTTCGTTTACCTCCCAGTAACCACCTTTATCTGCTCCAATACTTTTCAGAAATCCTTTTTCTTTTTAACTTGTAATATAACTGCGGATATTCTTTGGGCTAATCCCAATAATCTGGCTTAACTTGTTTTGAGTGATTCTTTGATTTTGTTTTATTTCCTCTAAAATGCTTTTCTCACGTTCAGACAAAATTTCTTTTAGGTCGTTTTCTAGGTCGTTTTCTAGGTCGTTTGTAATTTTCGAAGCCTTTTCTTTAAATAAAATAACCCTGAAACCCTGTCCCCACTCCTCAAAAATGGGCATTCGAATGCCATATTCCTCGCAAATTTTCTGCACTCTCATAATTCCTGAACCATATCGCTCAATAAGCCCCACTTCTTTAAAAGCACGCGCAATCAGTTTGTTTCGTGTTTTTGAAGAATAATTGCCCGACAATAAATCCTTGATAGTAATTCCACCGTAAAGTTTTCCAGGATTGTAAAATTCTATCCGGTCATCAAAAATTTTAACAATGCTGGCCGAACTATCACGATATTCCCGATGAACAACCATATTGATTACAATTTCCCTCACTGCTTCAATTGGATAGTCAAATCGCTCTGTTCTTTCAGGATTCCCTGTTATAATATATTCGACCATTAAATGCTTTTTAATAAAAGCAATAATTTCTTCTACTTCCGAGAACAAATCCGAATTTAACGAAATTGAATCGATAATGGTTGTAGGACTTTTAAACCGGCCTATTTGCACATCGCTGATGAGACAAAAGTCTTTTACAAACAAAAGATATGCTCCTAAAGTCAAATTACCCTCGCGCAGCATTTCAAGTTTAATTAAACTTTCAAGAGGCGGAAGCCCGAGTTTATTTCGGAAGCCTGATTTATTTAAAAAACTGGTGACTTTTTCAAAAGAAATGTCATCAATCTTATGGTAAGGGTCCGGGAAATAATCCCAGCTACTGTTTAATGTTTTGAGATGTTCGTTGGCGATTTCGTCAATATCCATCAAATGATTCGATTTTAAAATCCTTCGGTAATATTTTCCTTTAAAAGAAACCGGCTTGATTGGATATTCGATGACCGAAATCACAGCAATGGTTTTTTCTTCTACTGAATGCAAAGT
>JAUXNR010000861.1 GCA_030682755.1 Flavobacterium sp. | reverse complement strand
ATAAATATTTTAACCAGAAAGGCAAAAGGGTTGCAGAACCTGGGCAAAAATACTATAAAAAAGGACATGACATTCAGTTGGAAATTTATAATAAGGGTAAATATGAAATGGAAAAGAATAAACAACCAGGTGAGTTTACATTCATAAGAACATATGACTATATTTTGTATAACGTAATTTTGAAAAAGACACAGGAAATATTGCATTGATTTATGAGAACAAATTATATTGAATTGATTGTGGTTTCATTCGTTTTGATTTTTGGATGTAATCAGAATTCCACCGAGAAAAAGAGGATTTTATATAGAAATGGGGCAGGATATATTGTTAGAATTGATTCGACAATCAGCGATATTATCCAAAGTTCTGCAAATTTTTCTAAGTTAAATAACTCTGATTTTTATAGATTGACAGTATTCGATAAGAATCAAAATATTATAGAAGAATCAGAATATTTAGACCAAGAAATTTGGAATAGGAGTTTGTTTGCTTATGAAAATAATAAATTGGTTTGTTTAAAGGGGCGTAAATACAAAAATGGTGCTATTCAAGATAGCTTTGAGTTAAAGTATCAATATTTTGATAAAAACAACGGGCATCTATGCAAAATCACTAATATCAATACCAATGAGATTGTAAGGCTGATTGATTTTACAATTGATTCTTCCTTTTTAATATCAGAACTCCTTACCCCTCGCATTATGAATTAGCGGTAATTTTATAAATCATACGTAAATTGGTGCCTGGGAAAATAGTTTCTGTCTGGTTTAACAGTTGGGCTAATTCAGAAGCAGCATAGTTGAACCGGTTTGCCGAAAATGAATGCAGTGTTACAGTAAGTGTTTTATTGATATAATCGGGAGACAGATCGGCATTTGATTGGATGATTTGTTTCACTACCATACGTTTTTCATTTTCTTCCTTTGCAAGATAGGGCGCAATATATTCAGCAACAGCAGATTCTGCCCGGTAGCAAATCATTCGTAAGACATTCATTAAAAGTTTGCTTTCTGTTTTGAGTTTATTGTACCTTTTTTCTTCAGGCATTTGGATGACTTTCAGGCGTGGTTTTATCTGGCTTCGTTGCAACAAGAGTGTTTCTTCCTGTTTTCGGAAGTCTTCGATTTTTTCTTTGTATTCTGCCAACTTGGGCGATATTACGGGCAACTCATCAATAGGTTGGTCAATGGCCAATTGCAATAAAGGGTAGAACCGGGCTTCAACGCGCCTGATTTTTTCCCTTAACTTTTTGAGTTGGTGGCACAGTTTACGGTATTCAGGGTTTACTATCTCTTTTTCGGGATTGACGGGCTCTGTTCCAAAAGAGACCATTTTGTCAAAATTGTAATCCTGGATAAGGTACCGGAAGAAGTTTTCCTGGCTCCACCTGGCGAACATGCGCCCGGCAATGAATTGAGTTTCTAAAGTTGGATGAGTGGTAATAATAGCTGTTTGGTGGCCGTCCCCGTTCAGCCGTCTTATTTCGCGGAACCAGTAACCGCCCAGTTGTGTGCCAAGCTCGCAAAGTTGCATGTTAACAGTTTGCTGCATCACTTTTACATCAATGCTTTCAAAGCTTTCATCACACCATTTGTCCTTTACA
>JAUXNR010000860.1 GCA_030682755.1 Flavobacterium sp. | reverse complement strand
CTTGTTTCATTTCGATTCTGGTTTTGAAAGCTTGTGCATATTCTTTAATTAACTGACGAAAATCAACACGGTCTTCGGCGGTGTAATAAAAAGTTGCTTTGGAACCATCACCTTGAAATTCAACATCAGAAATTTTCATTTGCAATTGAAGTTGAATTGCTATTTCTCTTGCTCTCACTTTCATTGGCTCTTCTTTCAACTGCACATCAGCCCAAATATCAATATCTTTTTGAGAAGCTTTTCGGTATATTTTTGTAATCTCTGCACTGGTGTGATTTACTCCTTTTTTCTTCATTTGAACCTTAACGAGTTCTCCAACGAGGGTTACAATTCCAACATCATGGCCTGGAGAGGCTTCTGTGGCAACGATGTCGCCAATGATTAAAGAAAGTTTTTCGGTGTTGCGGTAAAATTCTTTTCGTCCGTTTTTAAAACGTACTTCTACGCAATCAAACACCTCTTGACCGCTAGGCAAACTCATGTTTGCAAGCCAATCAAAAACAGTTAATTTGTTGCAGCTATCGGTGCCGCAAGTCCCTTTATTTTGACATCCTTGGGGAGCACCACCGGTTTTGCTCCCTGTAGAACAGTTTGTACAAGCCATAATTTATATATTTGGTCATCTCGTTATTTATAACGAGACTACTGACATTAAACGTTAAGTTTGTAAAGATAGTATTTTTTTGATAGAAGTTGAAAACGGATTTATCAGAAAAAATGCCATCAAAAAAGCCTGTTTTACTTTGTTAAAACAGGCTTCAGAAGTTTAATTTTATAGGTTTTAATTAATAATTTTAAACAATTTATCTGACAATCTTATCCTAAACGGAACTGCAAAAGTTAATTTATCTCCCGGTTTTGCAATGGTGTTTTCTTTTCCGTTTACAAACATAGTTTCTAAAACCAATTCTTGATTTCCTGTGGTTGGTCCGGAAATCAAAATTTTGTCTCCTAATTGAAGCTCTTGATTTTCAATTAAAAACAAACCAACACTAGCTTTGGTGAAATAATGTTCAGCTTTGCCTACCAATACTTTTTTGCGTTTGATGCGTTCTCGTAAGGGTTTTGGTTTTTCAATATCATTTGCAACAGCCAAAGATTGATCACTCAATTCTCCGGAGTGTTTGAATTTTAAAGCATCCGATTTTCCTTTTTTGAAAATCATGTTTCCTTTTTGGACACCTTTTCTTAATTTCACTTGTTCTGCTAATGGTAAATGGATGATTTCTTGACATTCAGATGAACAGCAATTGTCCATTTTTTCTTTACATTCATCACATTGAATGAACAATAAATGACAACCATCATTTACACAATTTGTGTGATTGTCACAAGGTTTTCCACATTGATGGCATTGGGAAATAATATCGTTGGTAATTCTTTCGCCTAAACGATGATCAAAAACAAAATTTTTACCAATGAATTTACTCTGCAAACCTTCTTGTTCAATTTGACGAGCATATTCAATAATTCCGCCTTCTAATTGATACACATTTTTAAAACCTTTGTGTTTAAAAAACGCACTTGCTTTTTCACATCGAATTCCGCCCGTGCAATACATTAACAGGTTCTTATCTTCTTTGAAATCTTTTAATTGCTCTTCAATAATCGGGAGCGATTCTCTAAACGTATCCACATCCGGCGTAATGGCTCCTTTAAAATGACCGATTTCACTTTCATAGTGATTTCTAAAATCGACAACAATAGTGTTTGGGTCTTCCAAAAGTTGATTGAATTCCTTCGCTTTTAAGTGAATTCCTTTGTTGGTGACATCAAAAGTGGAATCATCCAATCCATCAGCCACAATTTTATGTCTCACTTTGATGGTTAACTTCAAAAAGGAATAATCATTGTGCTCTCTGGCGACATTGAGGCGGATTCCTTTCATAAAATCATACGCTTCAATCGTATCTTTAAACGAATAAAAATTGTCTGCCGGTAACGAAAGTTGGGCATTAATTCCTTCATGAGCCACATAAATTCTTCCCAAGACATCCAACGGATTCCAGGCTAAGAACAAATCATCTCTAAATTTTTTAGGGTCTTCAATTTTGGCATAGGCATAAAAAGACAACGTGAGTCGTTGTTTACCGGCTTGATCGATTAGCTCGGCTCTTTCTTCTGCCCTCATCGTGTTATACAGTTGCATGCTATAAACGTTTTTGGGTTAATACAATAAGTTGAATTCTAAATGGAAGAATTCGGTGCAAAGGTATTATTTATTTGGAAAAATTAAAATAAAAAACCCTTTCAAAATTATTCATCTGAAAGGGTTTGTATTGTAAAAAAAGAACTGCTTAACAAAACTCGTTATAAGCATCTTTTAAATTCTCTGCAATCATTTCCGCAGGACGGCCTTCAATATGATGACGTTCTAACATATGAACTAATTCACCATCTTTAAACAAAGCCATACTTGGCGACGATGGTGGAAAAGGAAACATGTGTTGTCTTGCTGCATCAACTGCTTCTTTGTCAACACCGGCAAAAACTGTTACTAATTGATCCGGTTTTTTAGCCCCGTCTAAACTCATTTTAGCTCCGGGTCTTGCATTTCTTGCGGCACAACCACAAACAGAATTCACTACTACTAAAGTTGTTCCTTTTTGTGAAATTGCATTTTCTACCGCTTCTGCACTATATAATTCTTGAAAACCTACTTCCGATAATTCGGCTCTCATTGGTTTTACCATTTCTTCTGGATACATATTTTTTTTATTTGATTGTTAGATTTTTTGATTGTCATACTTTGCAAAGTTACTAAGTTTTCATTTTCATTTGATGATTTCAATCATAAAGATTTGTTATGATTCAATAAGATTTTACAACAAATCCGTTCCAATTTTTAACCCAACAAAAATGGTTCTTGGTCGAGATGGGCCGTAAATATAACTGGCATCACGGTTTACTCCCAAGTCAAAATCGTTTTGATATTGATTGAAAATATTCTGCAAACCACCACTCAATTGAAGGTGAAATTTTTCTTTTACCACAAACGTATACGAAGATTTTAAATTTACTTCATAAAAATCTCCGGTAGTTTCCAAACGATCTTCGGCGATAAATCCGGCAAAATGTTGAGCATACATTTTTCCGGTATAAACTATAGAAATATTGTTTTGAAATGCTTTTTTAGGCGAAAAAGTAGCCATCAAATTTCCATACACATTTGGCGAACGAAAGAAATTCCGATTCGTATTGGTTAAATTTTCACTCCATTGAACCGCTTCGTCATATAATGCTTTTTGAATCGTTGCTCCTGCTTGAAACTGCCATTTTTGTCCTGGTGCATATTTTGCTTCTAAATTAATTCCGTAAACATCTGCACCTTTTCCGTTACGTTTTTCCCAGATCGTTTCTGATAGTTGTTCCAGTACAAAAGGATCATTTAATCGAGTGTAAAAAGCTTCAAAGGTTAATCCGGCTTCTGAGTTTGGAGAAACTTTATTCCAATCTAACGAAGTTAAAAACGAATGAGATGTTTCCGATTCTAATCCATCCGCTAACTCAACCAAAGCAACTTCACCGGCTGCAATTCGGGCGTGAATGTCTTCCGAAAAAACTTGCGGGGCTCTAAATCCTTTGGCATAACTGTTCCGCCATTGCAAATTTTCTTTAAAATTATAAAGTATGTTTAGTCTCGGATTAAAAATCACAGCCTCATCGGCAGCATTGTGAAAATCGGCTCGCAATCCACCCAAGACTTTTAATTTTTCATTGACTTTCCATTCTTGTTGAGCATAAATTCCCAAAATATCTAACGTTTGATTGACGAATGCATTATAACCCGTTTTTTCATCCACCATTTTTTCTTTTTTGTATTCTGCTCCGGTTGTCAAAGTGGCCGATCCACCTAAAAATGATTCTTGTTTTCGGTTGTATTGAGCTCCACCGATCCAAGTTACAACTTCTGTGTTTCCATAACCACGAATACTTTCTTCGTAGTCGATATTTCCAAATTCATCATCGGCTCGACCACCATAAAAGTTGTCATTTTTAGATTGTTGGGTGTTGAAATAAACAGCATATTTGTTCTTTTCATCTTCCGAATAATTCTCAAATGTGAGTCCGCCACCCACCATTTTGGAAGTAATTTGTTCTGTGGTAAGAGCTTCAAACGGTTGCAAATCAAATCGATTTTCCCCACCTCTTCTGAATTCGTTTACGGTATGAAATTCGGCTGTAATTTTACTTCGTTCAAACGGACGATAAAACGATTTGAATCCGAATGTTCGGTTTTGCATCGTCGTAATTTCCGTAAAATTATCATCATTTGCATCAAAAGGTTCACGATCTCGAAGCATTGCAAAAATCTGAATTCCTAAATTCAAATCATCTGATAAAACCGTTCCGTTTAAAGTTAAGGCTTTGTCGGGCACATTTCCGTCAATTAAACCTAAATGTGAATTTATTTCAAACGAATCTTCAATAGGATCTTTGGTGATTATATTAATAGTTCCCGCAATTGCATTCGAACCATATAACGACGAACCGCCACCACGAACGACTTCAATTCGTTCAATCATATTTGTCGGAATTTGATCCAAACCATACACACCATTTAAAGCTGAAAAAATCGGTCGACTATCCATCAATATTTGCGAATAAGCTCCGTCTAAACCATTCATTCGAACTTGAGAAAATCCGCAATTCTGACAATTCGTTTCCATTCGCAATCCGGGTTGAAAACTCAATCCTTCTGATAAACTGATGGCTTGTGCTTTTTGTAAAACTTCAGAATTGGTTACGGTCACAATCACCGGAGCTTCTGTTCTTTTTTGCAATCCGCGAGTGGCTGAAACAACGACTTGATTGAGTCCGAAAACACTTTCTTCTAAATTAAAATCCAAATGAATTTTTCCTCCGGCTAGTACATTTATATTTTTTTCTTGGTTTTTAAAACCGATTGCTTGTACAATTATGGTTTGCTTTCCGGACGGAACTTCAATAGAATAATTTCCGTTTTCATCAGACGAAGTTCCTGTTGTTGCATTTTTCAAAAGAATGCTGGCAAACGGAACCGCTTGACCTTCCGATAAAATATGACCTACAACCGTTCCTTTTTCTTGAGCTTGTGAAAGTATTGTAAATGATAAAACAATTAAGAGCAGAATTTTTTTCATACCAAAAAATAAATTTAGACAAAACTAAAAATTATTTTACTCATATCAAATTATCTTAGTATATTTGTTTTCAATTAATTGAATTTATGACCTATTCGGAAGAAAATTATATCAAAGTAATTTATCATTTATCGTTGGTTTCGCCTAAAGGAATTAATACCAATGCGATTGCCGGAATGATTGAAAGCAAAGCTTCTTCGGTTACGGATATGGTCAAGAAATTAGCCGAAAAAGAATTGGTAGATTATCAGAAATACCAAGGCGTTACGCTTACTCAAAAAGGATTGCACGCTGCGAAAATGATTGTGCGAAAGCATCGTTTATGGGAAGTTTTTTTGGTAGAAAAATTAGATTTTACGTGGGACGAAGTACACGATTTAGCCGAAGAATTGGAGCACATTAAATCGGAGAAATTAATCAATCGATTGGATGAATTTTTAGGCTTCCCTAAAGAAGATCCACACGGTGATCCGATTCCTGATCGATATGGACAGATGATAAAAGTGGAAAAACAATTACTTTCGGAAGTGGGGTTGAACAAAAAAGTGATGTGTTTGGGCGTAAAAGATAGTTCGCCGAGTTTTTTGCAATATTTAGATAAACATCAAATTTCGTTAGGTTCAGAAATTGAAATTCTTAATAAAGAAGCCTTTGATATGTCGCTGACTATTTTAATGAATGGAAAAGAGATTTTAATTTCGAATAAAATTGCCGGTAATTTATTTGTAAAAGTGATATAATATGTTTGATAGCATTGTTGCCTATTTATCGAGTATTGATCCTATTTTGGCTGCTTTGTATGCCACGCTGTTCACTTGGTTTTTAACAGCTTTAGGCTCATCAGTAGTTTTCTTTTTTAAAACGATGAATCGTGCTGCTTTAGACGGAATGCTTGGTTTTACCGGTGGCGTGATGGTTGCCGCCAGTTATTGGAGTTTGCTTGCACCTGCCATCGAAATGTCGGAAGGAGAAGGTTTTGTAAAAGTTATGCCGGCAGCAGTTGGTTTTCTGTTAGGAGCTTTTTTCTTATTTGGTTTGGATAAAGTTTTGCCACATTTACACATCAATTTTAAAGAAACGGAAGGTGTAAAATCACCTTGGCAAAAAACAACACTTTTGGTTTTGGCCATTACGTTGCATAACATTCCGGAAGGATTGGCGGTTGGCGTTTTATTTGGTGGTGTTGCTGCCGGAATTCCCGAGGCATCCATTGCCGGAGCTACAATTTTAGCGATTGGAATTGGTATTCAAAATTTTCCGGAAGGAATAGCAGTTTCCATGCCGTTGCGACGAATGGGAATGAGTAGAAAAAAAAGTTTTTTATACGGACAGTCTTCTGCTTTAGTTGAACCCATTGCCGGCGTTTTAGGAGCTGTAGCCGTAACATTTTTCACTCCTATTTTGCCTTATGCTTTAGCTTTTGCTGCCGGAGCCATGATTTTTGTGGTGGTGGAAGAAGTAATTCCGGAAACGCAACAAGATAAGCATACTGATATTGCAACGCTTGGATTTATCGGAGGATTTGTAGTGATGATGAGTTTGGATGTCGCTTTAGGAGGTTAATGACAACCACAATCATCGCTACCGCAATTTTTCTTCGATTTCTTTTTTCCGAAGAAATGAAAATAGAGCACAACAATGGCAATTCCTAAAATGATAAATGCGATTATTTCCTGAAAATCAATCATACTACAAAGATAAAAGGTTCTCTGTCAAAAACAGAGAACCTTTAACAAACAAATAAAAACATTTTTTAAAATTGTGCTGAAATTCCGAAATGAATTCCAAAAGGCATTCCCGGACGTAAACCCGCAGGAACTCTTGAAACAGCGTATTTTTTATCCAATAAATTCACGATATTACCCATCAAACTTACTTTCTCGGTTAAATGATATTTGGCAGAAGCATCTACAATAAAGTTGCTTTTTACCAATTCGTTATCCGGAATTGAACCTTGTCCGGCAACCGTTCTAAACTGATCATTGTATTTTCCGCTGATGGAAACGTTGAATTTTTTGTGGTCTAATCCTGCAATGATTGAAAATTGATTTTTAGCGATGTATGGAATTTCATCACCAACTTCGATAGTTCCCCATGCCTCAGTTCCACTTGTGAAATTATTTTTTAATTCCGTATCGGTATAGGTATAGCTAATGGTTATCGGTAATTTGAATTTAGAATTTTCATCATTTAATACGTCATACGAAATCAACACTTCTAAACCTTGCACTTGAGCTTTTCCGGCATTAAATAAGTCGCCAGTTCCAGTTCCTCCTGCTGCGTTGGTGTCGGCACCTTGCAGTCTGTAGAAATCATTGTAAAAAGCTATAATTTCTCCGTTTAGTGCTTTTTTAGTAAAACGGAATCCGGCTTCATAATTCATACTGCTTTCACCTTTGTCTTCTGCATTAACTCCTGGAGGTGAGAAACCTTTGTGCAAACTCGTGAATGCGGTGTAATTATCATTAAATTTATACAAAACACCTAAACCTGGAATGTATTCCTCTGTTCTGTTTTGTCTGCGATTTAAGTTGGTTCCTGTTCGGTCTAAATCGGCTGTTCCGTAATTTAAACTGCGACGGATGATATTTTCATATCGCATTCCCGGTGAGAATGTGAATTTTTTATACGTTAAATTATACAATACGTGAGCAGAAACCGCTTCGGCACTTTCTACACGGTTGTCTTGTGTTCCCGGAGTTCCGGCCACCGTTCTGAACATTGAATTGTTTTGAATTTTATAACGGTCATCCCATTGATAACGGTCTTCGCTGTCAAGGTGATAACGCACACCAAAATCAATATCGTGCTTAATAACCTCGCTATTTAATTTAAAATTGAAAACAGTTTGAATTCCTTCGGCTAAATAACCTCTATTGTTTGCACGAACTCGCAATGCGTTATCTGCTGTATTGACTGCTCCCGTGATAATGTCATAACCTGCTTGATTTGCTTCGGGATTATCAAGAATCGAAGCTAAAGAAACATTTGAACCGCCAACGTTTACATCATGTAATTTATACCAGTTTCTTCTGAAATTATTGCGATATGCTTTTGTGGTAATGGTTAAATTATCTGTTGGAATTACCAAATGTGTTAGCATCAATTGATCGTGTTCTGTATCAATTCGATCGACTTCAGAAGATAAATAACGACGATAAGGATTGTTATTGAAGTCAGTTTGGGTTAATCCCAGATAGGTTTCATCTGAATATTCATTGGATATCTGAGCTTTTAATGTCAATGATTGAAATACTTTTGCATCGGGATTGGTGTTTACTCTGAACTTTGCTACGTAATCATTCCCGTTGAAGCCGGTTGTATTATCACTAAAATCAATTTTCTTGAAGCCTTCTGAATTTCTGTTGTTGTATTCTACTAAATACCCAAAATTGTTGAAGTTATCACCCACATTAACATAAGTGTTTTTGGTATTAAAACTACCCATTGAAGCCACAACTTTTCCTGTAAATTCTGAAGGAATTTGGTTTGAAACCATGTTTATTGCTCCTCCGGTGGTATAAGGGCCGTATTGAATTTGGCTTCCTCCTTTAAGAATTTCAAAACTTTGAATTCTATTTACTGTTGGGAAATAATAGGCTGCCGGAGCAGAGTAAGGAGCAGGTGCAATCAAAATACCGTCTTCCATTACTGTAATTTTTGATGCTCTTGACGGACTTGTTCCTCTTAATCCAATGCTTGGACGAAGTCCGAAACCTTCTTCTTCTACCACATTTACACCCGGTACGGTTCTTAAAATTCTATTGATATCTGAATAATTGAAGGTTTTTAATTCTTCCGGAGAAATAAAATAGGTTGAACCCGCTCTGTTTTTTGCTTTGAATTTACTTCCGATTAAGGCATCACCATGTACGGTTACACCGTTTAATTTTCTAACGGAGTCGTTTAAAGCAAGATCATCAAAGGATTCATTGGTGTTTTGAGAATAAGAAAAACCTGTTAAAGCCAATAGGCAAAGAGAAACTATATTTTTCATTTTTGTTATTTAGAATTAATCTACGGTGCAAAAGTAAAAATAGTTTTTATTTAGACAAATTATAAATAAGGTTATTTTTTATAAATTTTTTAACAGGTTGAAAGTGATGAAATTAGAAACAAATTAAATTTTTATAAAAACAAAAAACTTCCAAAAAACATGACTTTTTTGGAAGTTTTAAAGATAGAATAGCATTTAAATGTTACTTGAGATTAAGATTCATCTTTAGTAGTTTTTACTAAGCCAATTCCGGCAATAAAAAACACAAGCCCTAGAATTCCATAAACTGAAAGTGTTTTTATTGTTTGATTACTTTCTCCAAGATTAACAGCCAAATAAGCTGTGTAAATCAAACCTACTATTCCCAAAACGGTAAGTATGGCACCAAATATTCTTTTTAAGTTCATAAACTGGAGTATTTAAATTTAAACGGTTATGTTGGAAAGTGAATCAAGCAGACCAAATACTTTCAATAGCCAAATGATTAAAGCGACCACTACAACTAAATTAAAGATGCTTTTAATTTTTCTATCCATTGGGATATAGGTGTTTACTATCCAAAGTAAAAACCCTACAACAATTAACACAAGTAAAATGTTTAATATTGGCATTGTTTGAAATTTTATGGTTAAGTAACAAAGGTAGAGTCGTAAGAAAAGTAAAATTTACACAACTTCAGAAATATGTTGTATAATTCACATGTTTATCCTCAACTATTTTGTTAAAAGGGTATTGTATTATTTCAAAACCTGAAAAGCAAGTAATGCAACAACATAAGCAAATCCACTCATTACAAAAAGTTGAATAAGAGGCCATTTCCAAGAATTGGTTTCTTTTTTCACGACGGCCAGTGTGCTCATGCATTGCATTGCAAAAGCATAAAATAACAATAAGGATATTCCTGAGGCAAACGTATAAATAGGTTTTCCGGTTAGTGGATGCACTTCTGATTTCATGCGTTGTTTTATGGTATTTACTTCGTCTTCATGACTTCCAACGCTATAAATTGTTGCCATTGTTCCCACAAAGACTTCTCTTGCCGCAAAAGAAGCAACGATTCCAATGCCAATTTTCCAATCATAACCCAGAGGTTCAATTAACGGTTCAATGGTTCTTCCAATTATTCCAATGTAGGAGTTTTCTAATTTGAAAGAAGCAATTTTGTCGTTTATATCATCCTCCGATAAAGATTGGTTTTTTGGGTCTGATGTAATAATTTCTTCGGCATTATTGAAATCATCTTTCGGACTATAGGAAGCCATAAACCATAAGATTATGGACAAGGAAATAATTATTTTTCCGGCTCCAAAAACAAAGGCTTTGGTTTTTTCAATCACGTTTAGTCCAACATTTTTGTAATAAGGAATTTTATAGTTGGGCATTTCCACTACAAAAAAACTTTTGGAATTGAATTTTAGAATCTTGTGTAAAATTTTTGCAGACAAAATGGCCATAATAAACCCTAAAGCATATAAAAACATTAATGTTAATCCTTGAAGATTTAAGAAGCCGAAGAAGCGTTTTTCGGGAATTATTAATGAAATTAAAATGGTATAAACCGGAATTCGTGCAGAACACGTTGTAAAGGGAGTAATCAAAATGGTAATCAATCTTTCTTTCCAGTTTTCAATATTTCTGGTTGCCATAACAGCCGGAATCGCACAAGCCGTTCCTGAAATTAAAGGCACTAAACTTTTACCGCTTAATCCGAAACGACGCATTCCTTTATCCATTAAAAAAACCACTCGACTCATATAACCACTTTCTTCCAAAAGAGAAATAAAGAGGAATAAAAAGGCAATTTGAGGAATAAAAATAACAACGCCGCCAATTCCGGGAATCACACCTTGAGCAATTAAATCTGTCAATTTTCCGGGCGGTAAATGTTCGCTTACCCATGAACTCAGCGAAGCAAATTGTTCATCAATAAAATCCATTGGAATGCTAGACCAATCAAAAATGGACTGAAAAATCAAAAATAAAATTCCGAAGAAAATGACATAACCCCAAACTTTGTGCGTAAGGATTTTATCCAATTGACTTCTCAAATCTCTTGCTTTTGAGAGGTCAACCTTTTTTGATTGTTTTAATAAATCATTAATGAATTGATAGCGTTTGACCGTTTCTTTATGTTGTAATTTTTTTAGTTCAGAATCCGTTTTAGAAAACGAATTGTTTTGTAATACCGATTTATTTATGGTGCCAAAATTAACATCTTGAGAAATTACCAACCACAACTTATATTGTTGTTGATTTGGATAAATGCGACTTAAATTATCAAAATAATCTTTATCAATTTCAGAAGCATTTAAGCAGGCTTCGGTTGAAAGATCTTTGTAATCAACAATTATTTTTTTCAACACTTCAATTCCTGTGCCTTGACGCGAACTGACTAAAGCAATTTTTGTTTTTAAAGCTTTTTCAAGAATTGGAATATCAATACTGATGCCTTTTTTTTCCATTTGGTCGGCCATGTTAATTACCAAAACCGTTGGAATTTCAAGGTCTTTAATTTGCGTGAATAAAAGTAAGTTGCGTTTTAAATTTTCAACTTCTGTAACCACAACAACCACATCCGGATAATCTTTATCGTTTTTGTTTAACAACAATTCAATGACTAGATTTTCATCCAACGAATTGGTGTTTAAACTATACGTTCCCGGCAAATCTAAAATTGTTGCTTTTTGGTTTTCGGAAAGCGAACACGTACCCACTTTTCGTTCAACTGTAATTCCCGGATAATTGCCCACTTGTTGGTTTAATCCTGTGAGTTGATTAAATAGTGATGTTTTTCCGGTATTCGGATTTCCAATAAGTGCAACTTTAATAGGGTTAGATTTCATGCTTTGCAATTAATTCTCAATGAGTTCTACAACAATTTCTTGAGCCATTTCTTTTCTAATTGCAAGATGTGTTCCGTTTATGTCAAGGTAAATAGGATCACCAAAAGGGGCGATTTGAACCAATTCTACCAAGTGACCTTCCATACAACCCATTTCAATTAATTTTAAAGGTATTGTATCCAAATTGAAAGTCACGATGATGGCTTTTTCTCCTTTTTTTAATTTGTCAACGGTTGTTTGCAAGGTTTATTTAGAATTAGTATAAATACAAAAGTACATTATTTGAAGCAATCAAAAATCATAAAAGCTTGCTAATTTTCTTCTTTGAGTAAAAAGTTAATATCGCCAATCAATCGAATAATTTCTTCTTTATTTGTTCCGTCATAAAATCCACGAACGCGTCTTTTTTTATCCACAAGTATAAAATTTTCGGTGTGAACCATGTCATACAATTCCCCTTCGTTTTCTGTTTTTACAGCCAAATATGATTTTCTGGCAATATAAAAAATGTCTTTTTTGTCGCCGGTTACCAAATTCCATTTTGAATCCATTACGCCTTTTTCTAAAGCATATTTTTTCAAGACCGGAACACTGTCAATATGCGGCATAACGGTATGTGACAGCAACATTACGTCCGATACATCTTTAAAAGCATTTTGAATTTCCACCATATTGTCTTGCATAATTGGACAAATAGTGGGACAAGTAGTAAAGAAAAAATCGGCTATATAAATTTTTCCTTCATAGTCTTTTTGACTGATTCTTTTTCCGTTTTGATTGGTAAAAGAAAAATCAGCAATTGTATGATACTTACTGATATGTTGCACAGTGCTGTCAACCATTTCAGGATTAACCATTGAAGGAGAATAAATAGGGAGTTTTTTTTGAGGTTTTAATAAACTATAGGAAATGGTCAGAAACACAATTGCAAAAACAATAAAAACACCAATAAAAGTTTTATTTCTTTTAATAAATTCTAACATGTTTTAAATTTTCACAAAAGTACAAAACCCAAAATGATTTCAATTCATAATAACATTGTTCCCATTGTCAAGTAGTTGATTTTAACACATTTTAACTATTGTATGCTTTTAAACTCAATATATTTGTGTTTCAGCAATTTTAAACAAATTAAATTTTCCAAAAATGATAAAAAAAAATAACCAAAAAATGATACTTGCAGTCCTTTCAGTTGGCTTTTTTGCAACAGCAACGGCTCAAGAATCTAAAAAAACAAATCCGGGAATCAATCTCGAATTTATGGATACAAAAGTCAAACCCGGCGATGACTTTTTTAGATATGTAAACGGAACTTGGTTTGACAAAACCGAAATTCCTGAAGACAGAACCCGTTGGGGAAGTTTTGATGAACTTCGTGAGAAAACTGATAAAGACATGGTGGCTATTTTGAACGAAGCTTTGAAAAATCCAAATTATGCTGACAATTCCGATCAAGGTAAAGCTTTGAATTTGTATCGTTCTATCATGGATACGGTTTCAAGAGACAAACAAGGAATTAAACCCTTGAAGCCATTTCTTGATAAGATTAATGCTGTAAAATCTGTGGCTGATTTGCAAAAACTTATGATTGAAATGGACAATCAAGGCGGCATTGGTTTTTTTGGTGTTAGTGTTGGAACCGATGCTAAAAACAGCAATCGAAACTTGGTAAATGTTGGATTAGGAAGTTTAGGTCTACCGGATAGAGATTATTACTTGTCAG